>JANNGY010000618.1:0-2018 GCA_031404095.1 Betaproteobacteria bacterium
CCGCAAACGGGCGGTCAACAGTCCCACCAGGCCCTGGCCGAACTCCAAGTCACGTTCGCCTATCCGCGGCGCACCGTCCTTCACGCGATTCAGCGCCGTTTCCACTTGCGGCAAAATCCGCGCCGCCTCTGGTGGCACGCCAGCGGGAACCCGGTGGCAACTCGCCAGCGGCACAACCGCGGAGTCTTGATGGGGATGAAAGGCGAACAGCGTTTTGCCGAGCCATCCCTGGTCCACGCCGGGACCGGTTGCGGACACGTCGCCCACCAACGCGTAGCCATACGAAAAGGGATAGGCAAAACCGCCTTTGAGGCTTTCGATGGTGGGGTCCAAGGCGGCGTTTTTCGGAAACGCGCCGCTGAAAATCATCCCCTCGGTACCGGGACTGATGGCCGAACAGCGGCTTTTTATCAGCACTTCGCCCTCACCCGGCGCCGTCAGGGCTACTTCCCTGCATTCAACCCGGCGTTGCGCCACATGGAACAGGGCGTTGGCGCGCATGGCCGGTTAACTTTTCCCTATGCCGCCGTGAATGATGAGGTCGCCGCCCAGCGGCTGGTAGAGGCAATCGACGATGGAAAGCGGCGGCACATCGTCCGAAGCGCAAAGGTTGTCCATCGCCCTGACGCCGCCGATGAGCTTGGGCACTACGGTGATAACGCAATAATTCACCAAGTGACTCTGCAGGAAGCTGTTGATGACGGTCGCGCCACCCTCCACCATCAAGCGTGTTACGCCCTTATCGGCGAGACATTGCAAGGCGGCGATCAAATCCACCCGGCCTACTCTGTCCTTGGGCATAACGTGGATGGACGCCCCCCGCGCTTCCAGGCGGGCAAATTCCCCCGCGGCGGCGGCGGTGGTGGTGAAAAGCAGCGGATGCTTGTCGGGATGGGCTAATAAGTTGGCATCGTCGGGAAAGCGCAGGCGGCTGTCCAGCACTACCGGCTGGGGATTGTCGCCTTTGCAAAGCCGCACCGTCAGACGTGGGTCATCCACCAGCACGGTATTGATACCCACCAGCAGTGCGTCATGGCGGGAGCGCAGCAGGTGCGTCATGGCGAAAGATTTCTCGGAACTGAGAGCGAAAGGCTGTGACGGGCGCGCGGCAATACTGCCGTCCACGCTTTGGGCATAACTCAGAGTGACGAAAGGCAGTCCGCCGCCATTATCGTCCCACGCATCCAGGCGGTCGAACAGCGGTTGCAGGAAGGCCATCTCCTCACCGCGGCCTGCGCCGTCGTCATCCAGCAAGTTGGGCATTTTCAGTGTCTAGACCGTTAATTCTAGAAAAAGCAGTTAACCACAGATAAACGCAGATAAACACTGATACTTGTGTGACTTATGGCGGTTCGAGCGTTCACCAAACAGGGTGGGTGCGACGAAGGTGGGAAGATGATAATAAATCTGCGTTTATCTGCGTTTATCTGTGGCTGAATGCTTTTTTCAGGTTCATACGATATTCGGCCGCTTTGGCATGCGCGAACAACCCTTCGCCGCGCGCCAGTTCCGCGGCGATCGCACCCAGTTTCACCGCGCCCTGCCTCGATACCTGGATCACGCTGGAGCGTTTCTGAAAATCGTAGACGCCGAGCGGCGAGGAAAAGCGCGCGGTGCGCGAAGTCGGCAGCACGTGATTGGGTCCGGCGCAATAGTCACCGAGCGCCTCCGATGTATAACCACCGAGAAAGATCGCACCGGCGTGACGGATTTTCCTGAGCAGCGGCTCGGGATCAGCGACAGCGAGTTCGAGATGCTCGGGGCGCGATGCGGTTGACCAGCGTGCACGCCTCGTCGAGATCGCGCACTTCGATCAGTGCGCCGCGCTTTTCGAGTGCGGTCTTGATCATGTCGCGCCGCGGCATTGCGTTAAGCTGGCGCGCCATGCTGGCGGCGACACTATCGATGAACTGCGCATCCGGGCACAGCAGTATCGCCTGCGCGAGCTCATCGTGCTCGGCCTGCGAAAAGAGATCCATCGCGATCCAGTCGGGATCTAGCGTTCCGTCGCACACCAC
>JANNGY010000619.1:0-1547 GCA_031404095.1 Betaproteobacteria bacterium
GGATTGAGGGGGATTTTTCGGTGGTGAAATTGCGGTCGGGCTCCAAACAATCCACCACCGAAAATCCCTCCCCCCTCCCGTTAAAAAGGGAGGAGTTACTGCGGTGTGCCGTCCGCACTCCCCATCTCCCGCAGCGCATCCGCCACCGCATTGACCGCCTGCTGCATCTCGTTTCTGCCGATCGCGCCAATGCACCCCACGCGAAACGTTTCCAGTTTGGTCAATTTGCCCGGATACAGTATGAACCCGCGCTGCTTGGCCGCGTCATAAAAAGCCTTGAACTGGTAGCGTGCATCGGCCGGCGCATGAAAGGTCACGATGATCGGCGCCTGGATTTCCGGACGCAGGAACGGCTTGAAACCGATCGCAGCCATCCCATCGGTCAGCGTCCGGCAGTTGTCGGTATAACGAGCGAGCCGCGCCGGTTGACCGCCCTCTTCCTCAAACTGCACCAGTGCCTCGGCGAGTGCGGCAACCACGTGGGTGGGTGGCGTGAAGCGCCACTGCGTCGTCTTCTCCATGTAGGCGTGCTGATCGTACAGATCCATCGCCAGTGAATGGGAATTACCCGCGCAATCTTCCAGAACCGACTTGCGGATGAACACAAAGCCCATCCCCGGCACGCCTTCGACACACTTGCCGCTGGCGGCGATCAGGGCATCAAAATGCTCCTTGCGCGCATCGATGTTGAGGGCCGCGAATGAACTCATCGCGTCGACAATCAGGCCCTTGCCGTGGCGCTGGCAGACATCGCTGACGGCCTGCAAAGGATTGAGCACGCCGGTGCCGGTCTCGCAATGGATCAATCCGACATGGGTGATCGAAGGGTCTTTCTGCAGTTGGCTGTCGAGTTCTTCCGCTGATACGGGCTCGTCCTCGGCGCGCTCGAGTATCGTGGTGCGCCGGCCCATCAGGGTGGCCAGCTTGCCGAAGCGCTTGCAGTAGGCGCCATTGTCCAGCACCAGCACATGGCCTTGGCGCGGTACCAGAGTCGCCACCGCCGCCTCGACGGAAAATGTGCCGCTGCCCTGTAGCGGCACCACCACGTGCGTGTCACTACCGTGCACGATATCGAGCAACTGCCGGCGGATGCGCGCGGTCAGGGCGTTGAAATCGGCGTCCCAGGAACCCCAGTCGCGCAGCATGGCGAGCTTGGTTCGCAAGGTGGTGGTGAGCGGTCCGGGGGTGAGCAGTATGTGATCGCGATCCATGCAGCGTCCTTTTATGTGGCAGCTGGCCGACGCCAGGCCTGTGTATGCCGATTCACCAACCAGCCGAACGCCATGAACAACAAGGTGGCGGCGGTCGATGCCGCGGCAATGAGCACGGCCATCGCCGCCGCAGCGCCAATGTCGCCGGACTCGTCAAGGTTGAGAATGGCAATTGCCGCGACTTTGGTCTCGGGCGAGTAAAGGAACACGACCGCCGAAATCGTCGTCATGGCATTGATGAAGAAATAGCGCGCGATATCGAGCATCGCGGGGGTGCAAATGGGCAAGGTCACGCGCCAGAACGTCTTGTAGAACGGCACCTTGAGCGAAGCGGAG
>JANNGY010000620.1:0-7363 GCA_031404095.1 Betaproteobacteria bacterium
CAATGTCCAACGCGCCCAGTGTGGACATTGCCACGCCTTTGCGCCCATACCAGCGGGTCAACAAAGCCGGGGCGAAGCGCCGATCCAGGTGCTGGGAATTCTCGAGTCCGCTGGACAATCGTTCGATGCATTGTGGGTGACGGGCCTGAGCGGCGCTGCCTGGCCACTGGCCGCGCGCGCCAACCCTTTCATTCCGGCTGCGCTGCAGCGCGCCGCCGGCGTGCCCGAGGCGTCGGCGGCCGTATCCCTTGAACTGGACCAGCGGATCACGGCGGGCTGGGTGAGGAGTGCTGCGGACGTCGTTCTAAGTCACCACGCTGCAGACGACGCCAGTGCCAATGAACCGGCCTGCAGCGCCAGTGCCTTGATTGCCGACATCCGGCTGTCTCTGTCTTCGGCGCTGCTGGCGCAGGGTGCGCCGGTCGGCTACGCTGCCGCGCTACAGGTCTTGCGCAGCGTCGAAGCGATTCCGGACACAGCACTGGAGACGCTGGCCGCGCCCACCGCGATCCGCGGCGGTGCGGCGGTGATCCGTGATCAGGCCGCGTGTCCGTTTCGCGGATTTGCCCGCCATCGTCTCGCGGCCAAACCCCTGGATGTGCCGCAGCCGGGGCTGGATGCAGCCGAACGTGGCACGCTGCTGCATCGGGTGTTGTATTTGGTGTGGGGGCAATTGGGCGACCATGGGTCGCTGTCGGCACGCGATGCAAAGGGCGCGGAGAGCGTTGTGGCCGGAGCGGCGGCGCGCGCGATCGCTGACGCACACGTCACCGGTGCCGTGAGTCTCACCGGCCGCTTTGCCGCCCTTGAACAGGCGCGTCTGGTTCGCGTGGTCTGTGCATGGCTGGCGTACGAGCGCGACCGTGCGCCGTTTGCGGTGATTGAGCGCGAAGCTTCGCGCCGAGTGGAACTTGGCGGCCTGGCAATGGAACTTCGACTGGATCGCCTCGATCGTCTGGCCGATGGCACGCATGCGTTGATCGACTACAAGACCGGCGTGGCGAAGCTGACGAGCTGGCTGGGTGACCGTCCCGACGAGCCGCAGTTGCCGCTGTATTACCGCGCTGCCGACGAGGAAATTTCGGCGCTGGCCTTCGCGCGCGTGAAGCGCGGCAAGACCATGGGATTTGAGGGCGTGTCCGTAGTTGAAGGATTGCTGCCGGGCGTGTCGCCGATCGAGGCGCGGCGAACCGGGCAAAGCTACGCCTCATGGGATGTGCTGACAGAAGCATGGGAAAAGTCGCTGGCCGCACTGGCAACGGGATTCGCCAAAGGCGATGTGGTGGTTGATCCCAAGTTTGGCGGACAAACCTGCCAGCAGTGCGATCTGCATAGCCTTTGTCGCATTGCCGAGTTGACGGGTTACGCAGCGCTCGACAATGACGCGACACCGGTCGAGTCCGACGATGAGTGACGCCGCCCCACGCGCCGTAGACGACGACATCCGTACCGAGGCGATCGATGTCAGGCGTTCGTTTATCGTGCGTGCGCCGGCGGGATCGGGAAAGACGACGTTGTTGATCCGGCGCTACCTTGCCCTGCTGGCGCAGGTCAATGAGCCGGAAGAAATCGTCGCCATCACCTTTACCCGCAAGGCGGCGGCGGAAATGCGCGAGCGGGTGCTGGAGGCGTTTGCCGGGACGGACAATGCGGCAATTGCTGTCGACGAGACGACCCGGCGCCTCGCCGCCGCTGCGCTCGCGCGCGACGCGAAGTGTGGCTGGCGCCTTGTTGCCAATTCCTCGCGGCTGCGAATCCAGACCATCGACTCGCTGAATGCGTCGATCACCCGGCAACTGCCGCTGGCTGCCCGGTTCGGTGCACAGCCGGAAATTCTCGACGACGCCACGCCTCTTTACTGCGAGGCGGCGCGCGCGGTGCTGGCGGAGGTGAACGCCGGCAGCGCGCTCGCGGATGACGTTGCCATTGTCCTCGCCCACCTGGACAACAACCTGGCCGTTGCCGAAAACCTGCTCGCGGAAATGCTGCGCGCTCGCGATCACTGGCTGCGAAATCTTCCGCGGATGAATGTGCGGGAAGTACTTGAAGCCGCGCTGGCGCGGGTGCGCGGCAACGCCATCAACGATGTTGCGCGGCATTTTCCGGCAGGGGCTAAGGAAGAAACGCTAGCACTGGCGCGCTTCGCAGGCGCAAATGGGCTGGAGAACCTCACCAGTGCTGGGGTTTGGCCGATGGGGCCCTCGCCGCGCTGGCCGGAAGAAAGCGATGCGTCACTGCCTTGCTGGCTGGTTATCGCCGAGCTGCTGCTCACGAAGAATGGGACGTGGCGCAAGCGTGCCGGCCTCAACAAGAACATTGGTTTTCCGCCCGGTGACGGAAAGGAACAAAAGGCGCTATTCGCGGCGGCCAAGACACGCATGGGCGAATTGCTCGGGCACCTCGAAAGTGGCGATCACGGCGCAAAGCTTGCGATTGCCCTCGACCGGCTTCGCCGCCTGCCGCCGGCCGAATACACCGAACCGCAATGGCTGGTGCTGGGCGCCATCGTGCGTTTGCTGCCGCAGGCGACCGCCATGCTGTGGACCGTGTTCAGCGCGCAGGGACGTTGCGATTTCACCGAGATCGCACTGGCGGCATCGCGCGCGCTTGGCGACGACGACGAACCTTCTGACCTTGCGCTGTCGCTCGACTACCGCATCGGGCATCTGCTGGTCGATGAATTCCAGGATACCTCGGTCGCGCAATTCGAGTTGCTGGAGAGGCTCACGCGCGGCTGGAGCGATGGTGATGGGCGGACGCTGTTCCTGGTCGGCGATCCGATGCAATCGATTTACCGGTTCCGCAAGGCGGAGGTGGAACAGTTCCGGCAGGCCGCCGAAGGCGGTATCGGAACGGTTGCGCTGACTGAGTTGCGGCTGACGGTCAATTTTCGCTCCCGGCGCGGCGTGGTTGATTGGGTGAATTCGATCTTTTCTTCGCTGATGCCTGACGGCGACGCACGTGCATCCGGGCAGGTTCCCTATGCCGCCAGTGTCGCGTTCAAACCCGCCGGTGACGCCGGAAAATTGGCCGTCACCTGGCACCCAAAACTGGCGAGAACAGGCGAAGCCGATGCCGATGGCGAGATCGAAGGCAACATGGCCGATGCGAATGCGGAAGAGGCGGACGCGGTTGTCGAGATCATCAGGGTCACGCAGCAAGAAATCGAGGCCGCGCGAGTTGCGGGCGCCAAGCCGGAAATGATCGCCTTGCTGGTGCGCAATCGCACCCACCTCTCGGCGATTGTGCCCGCGCTCAAGGCAGCGAATATTGCGTTCCGCGCTGTCGATATCGACCCGCTGAAGGAGCGTCCGGCGGTGTGCGACCTGTTGGCGCTGACGCGAGCCTTTCTGCACCCGGCCGATCGCATCGCCTGGCTCGCGGTGCTGCGCGCTCCGTGGTGCGGATTGACGCTTAACGACCTTGCCGTCCTCGCAAACGGCGCACGGGCGGTCGATGGTGCACTGGCCCCCGATGCGCGCGGACTGTGGGAGATCATCGGTGATGAAGCGCGGGTGGCGCAATTGTCCGCCGACGGTCAGTCGAGGCTCCTTCGGTTGCGAGCGGTGATCTCGCCCGCCCTTGCCCAGTGTCGCCGACGTCCGCTGCGCGAGTTGGTTGAAAGCGCCTGGCTGGCGCTTCGCGGCCCCGCGTGCCTGCCGGATGCGAACGATCTGGACGATGTCTCGCAAATACTGGATTTACTGGAGGCGGAAGCGCAGGCGCAGACCGGCGGCAGCCATATCGTCGATCTGGCAAAACTCGATGCGCGGGTGGACAAACTCTATGCCGGCAACCGCGCCCCTGCCGGCGAAGACAACGCGGCCGTGCAGATCATGACCATTCACAAAGCCAAGGGCCTGGAATTCGATACCGTGATCTTGCCCGGGCTTCACCGTGTTCCGCGGCGCGATGACAAAAGGCTGTTGGCATGGGCCGAATTGCCGATTCATGGTTCAAGCAAGCACGAACTGATGGTGGCGCCGATTCGCGAAACCGGTGCCGATGACGATAGCGATGACGAGGCCGAAAACATCTATCGTTATGTCCAGCAACACGAACGCGAGAAACAGCGCGAGGAGGAAATTCGTCTCCTGTATGTCGCCGCGACTCGTGCCAAGCGTCGGTTGCATCTGTTCGGCAGCATCAAGGTAAAGAATGAGAAGGGAGAGGACAAGCTTACGGCACCGCGGACCGGGAGCCTGCTTGCGTCGCTGTGGCCGGCGGTGGCGGCGGTATTCACGCAAGCCATGGCGGCGCCGCTGGCTGAGCTGGCGCCACCGGGAGCCAAGTCGACCCATGGTGTGGCCCGCAGCGCGACCCGGCTTTCGCCCTCGCAAGCGCTGCCGGCAATGCCATCCGCCGTTGCGGCAGTCGCCGCCAGCAGGTCCAAAGTACCGGGCGCGTCGATTGACTTTGAATGGGCGGGTGAAACTGCGCGGCACGTCGGCACCGTTGTGCATGCCTTTCTGCAACGCATCGCAATGGAGGGCTTGGCCAACTGGAGCGCCGAGCGGATCCAGCGGTCGAGCGAAGTCATCGACGTCGAACTGCAATACCTGGGTGTGGCGGACGGCGATCTGCGTGGCGCAACCCGGCGCGTGAGTGAGGCGCTGTCCATGTCCATCGCCGACGCGCGTGGCCGCTGGGTACTCGATGCACATCGGTCGGCGCATTCGGAATGGCGCATCAGCGGGGTTCTGGAACGCGATATCGTCAACGTTGCCATCGACCGTACCTTTGTCGATCAGAACGGCGTGCGCTGGATCATCGATTTCAAGACCGGCAGCCACGAGGGCGGCGATCCGGCGGCATTTCTTGACAATGAGCAGCGGCGCTATCGCGCGCAGTTGGAGACATATGCATTGCTTGTGAGCGCATTGCAGGACGCCGGCGGGAGCATTCCTGTCCGGCTTGGCCTGTATTTCCCGATGATGTCCGCGTGGCGCGAATGGGACTGGTTGCCGGCGACCCAAACGTGAAGGCTTGACGGCCTGTTGGCAATGCACCAATGGTGCGCTTGCGCTATCCGCGCAGCGCTGATTGGCACGCGATTGGTGCGGCTTTGAACGACGTGGCGTCATGACGCCGCGCGGGCTTGTGTTTGGCACGCCGAATGCTTGTGCTCCCCCATTCAATCCCTGGCAGCCGAAATGTCCGATATCTCACGAATTGTGAAGGCGCTCTGCGCTGGTGTGCCGCCCCATGGCCGCGACTGCGAGACAATCAGTCCCGCCTCAATGCGTGGCGCATTTGCGGCCATACTCGACGGCGGCGCGTCGGACCTCGAGATCGGTGCCTTGATGGCGCTGTCAGCCCTGCTGGAAGCGCAGCGTGATGGTGAAAGAGTTTCTGAAGTGATTCTGGGACTGCACGACGCAATTCGCGAACGCATGATACCGCTGCATGGCGAACATGGTTCAGGCCCGATTGTTGTCCTGCCGAATTACGGTGATGCGGGCCGCACCGCAAGCATTCCACTACTGGCATTGTTGCTCAGGCGACTCGGTATACGCGTGCTGGTTCACGGCGCGCTGGAAACCTACGGGGGATTGTTCAATTGCGGCATCTTTCGCGATTTCGGCGTACTGCCGGCCACCACCCGCAGCCAGGCGGAGAAACAACTCGGCGAAGGCGGCATTTCATTGGTGCCCGCAACGTTGTTTTCTCCCGGGCTGGCTGCGATGCTCTCGCTGAAAAACCGGCTGGGAGCCGGCACGCCGGCACACGCACTTGCCAATTTGCTTATGCCGCTAACGGCCGTCCAGCCGGAAGTACTTCACGTTCTTGAGGTTCCGGCCTGGCTGCGGCCGCACCTCGATGACGAGGCATTCCTGCGTGGCACGCGTGTACTGCTGTTGGCAGTTTCCCCGGATCAATTCGAACTCAGCGAGCTTCGGCCGCACATCGCATTTCGCGATCGGGACAGTCCCCGCGGTTGGGAGCGATTGTTTGCGGCTGAGCCTGCACGCACGCAAATGTCGGCAAGTGCTGCATCCCTGTCGACCGACCCGCGCGCCTGGTCGCGCTGGACGCAGGCACATTTTGCCGGCGAGACTGCATTGACCATGCCCATTGTGAATCTGCTGGCGAGTTGCCTTTTTGGCTGTGGCTATGCAGGCGACATCAATCAGGCCAGGGCAATCGCGTCGGTCGCGGCAGGAAATCGTGCTGCCGCGTGAGCGCACCTCTATTTCGGCTTCGGGGCCTTGTCCAGGCCCTTGATGTTGTCGCCCGCTTTGACATTATTTCTGCTAAACCATTCGGCATTCATTTCCAGCGCATACCGGACCGGGCCGGTTGCCTGATGGTAGGTTTCCGTAAATGGTTGCATTTCGTGGATGCTGACAATTTTGCCCTGTTCATCGATGAATGCGACCGACAGTGGCAAGGGCGTGTTGCGCATCCACATCGCGTGGTAGGCATTGTACGAAAAGACAAATAGCATGCCGGCGTCCTTCGCCAGTTTCTCGCGAAACATCAGACCCTTTTGGCGAGTTTCATCAGTTGCAACAACTTCCGCGCGAATAGTTTGGCCGCCGGCTTTTAGCGTAATGACAGTCGCTGGCGCAACCGCAACCGGCTCCTTTGACCACGATGGCGTCGAATGGCCTATTAAAGCAAGAACCAGCACAGACAAGATGAACAGCGGAAGACGGATGGGCATGGTGTGAGTGGGGGTGGCAGTGAGAATGAGTGTCGGTGGCAAATTGCGTCGGGCCACGTCGCATTGACGGGCTATTTTTTGCCAGTGCTGCCGAAGCCGCCTGCCCCCCGACTGGAGGCAATGAAATCAGCAACGACATTGAATTGCACCTGCAGGACCGGTACCACGATCATTTGCGCGATGCGTTCGAGTGGCTGGATGGTGAATTCGACCTGACTTCGATTCCAGACCGAGACAAAAATCTGGCCCTGATAGTCGGAATCGATGAGCCCCACCAGATTGCCGAGCACAATACCGTGCTTATGGCCCAGTCCGGACCGCGGCAATATCATCGCCGCATAGCCCGAGTCTGCAAGATGGATGGCAATGCCGGTCGGCACCAAAGTGGAATCGCCGGGTTTCAGCACGATGGCCACGTCAATGCAGGCACGCAAATCCAGGCCGGCCGAACCGGATGTTGCGTACTGCGGCAGTTGATTCAGGAGGCGGCTGTCGAGTACGCGAACATCAAGTTTATGCATTCTTGACGGACCTCAGCGGCGGACTTTGATCTTTGCGGGCATCCTGCCTGAGTAATTTCGCCGCGTGGGCAACGATTGTCTGGGCAACGATACGCTTTGGTGCGCTTGGGAAATGATGGTCGCCGGAGGAATCGATGATCGTCACTTCGTTAGAATCGGCGCCGATTGCCGACGT
>JANNGY010000621.1:0-2944 GCA_031404095.1 Betaproteobacteria bacterium
GTATCGCTGCGCTCCACCCATCCTACAAGCTGTTTTCTGGGGTGCCGTGAGTTTATCCTAGTGCCATTGGGCTATGACTGCAATTCACGGCTTGTGCGCCACTACCCGCTGGTCTTGACCGCCACAAACCGGACTTAACAGATGCCGCAAGCCACTTGCACCGATGAATCGATGGATGCGCGCCGCGACCGGCTGGCGCCGGCGATTCCTCGTCACTATCATCCGGGGTGGGTTTTCGGCGCCAGCAACCTGGTCGCGGCCCTCGCGATCATGGCGGCCCTTGTGCAGGTGCATGAAGTGTCTGTCTGGGAATGGCTGGTCATTCCCGCCGCGTTTCTGGTGGCGAACATGGTGGAATACCGGGTGCACAAGGGCCCCATGCATCACCTTCATCCACCGTGGCAGATCCTGTTCGAGCGGCATACGCGCCAGCATCATGTCTATTTCGATGACACCCACATGTCGGCGCGGGTGAGCCGGGAGTACTACTGGGTGTTCTTCCCATGGTGGGCGGTCGGGCTGGTTGTCATCACCGCCGCCCTGTTCGCGGCGCCATTAGCCATTTTGGTTTCGCGCAATGCCGGGCTGCTTTTTTTCGCCGTTGCCATTGCCTATTACCTGATGTATGAATGGTTCCACCTGGCCTGGCACCTCGATCCGCAGAACGTGATCGGGCGCATCGGCGTGGTGCGGAGATGGCGACGCCTGCATACGCTTCATCACCAAACCGCACTGATGACAAAGAGCAATTTCAATATCACGTTTCCGATTGGCGATTGGCTGTTCGGGACATTGCAGACGACGCAGGAAATTTCACACTCGGCGCCGGAATCGCGCAGAATCACTTGATTGCCTGACCGGCAGGCTGTTGAGGCCCGCCGGATCCGTCCTTTACCTTTTTACCCCTTTGCCCCTTTACCTCTTTACCCCTTTTCCCCGACACTTCCATCCACCTTTCGACCAGCCACGCCATGTCAGAACCCATCGATCCCTACAAATCCAGCGCCAGCGGCTACTACGATCCGGCCGTCGCGAAGAGTTTTTTTGAAACTTCCGGCCGGCGCGAGGAAATCAAGGCCGGCACCACGCTATTCGTCGAAAACGAGAAATCCAACAAGCAGGGGTTGTTCTCGAAACCGCTCGGCCAGGCACTGGCGACGCCGATCGACAGCGAACTGTTTGCCAGGACCAATGTCCATCGGATGTATTTCCTCTCGCAGGGCGAAATCGCGCTGACCGTCGGCGGCAAATTGCTGGAGACCATCCGGCCCGGAGAGGTTTTCGGCGAGATGGCGGTCATCAGCGAGATTCCCGATCTTGAAGTTGCCAGCACGCGCAGCGCCACCGCCGTGGCGAGCAGCGATTGCCGCGCCCTTTCGCTGAATGGCAAGGAAGCCGAGGCCGGACTCGCCAGGACCCCCGAATTCGCGCTGATGCTGATGAGCGTGATGTTCGAGCGCCTGCGATTTCTGGCTGCGCGGCTGGCCGCGCGCACCGATACCAATGACCCTCGCGGCCAGGGTGGCAAAGGCAGCAATCGCAGCGAGCCGGTGTTCGATGCCGCGACGCTGGCGCAACTCGAACAGAAACTGGAACGTGCGACCGTGGTGCGTTTCAATGAAGGTGCGAAAATCATGGTCGAGGGCCGCCCCGGCCTGAGCATGTATATCGTGCTCGAAGGCAAAGTTGCCGTCACGATCAACAGGCGCATTGTCGAGAAATTGTCCACCGGCGGCGTGTTCGGCGAGATGGCACTGGTCGATCAATCGCCGCGCACCGCCAGCGCCATGGCACGATCCGATTGCGCGTTGCTGGCGATCAACCGCGAAGCGCTGATCGCTTTGGTGAAATCGGATCCTGCCATCGGCATGGCGATGATGCGCGCCGTGGCGGCGCGGGTGCGGTATATGAATTCGCTGTTTGCCTAGCCAGTCTGTTTCAAGGGTCCACCCGCGCTCGTGCGCGAATGGTCAGATTCCTAGGATAATGGCAGTTGCCCATTGCAAGACGAATGGGCGTCCCGTTCACACGTTTTTTCACTCCCCACTTTCCGCATGCAAGACGATTTCGATTTCACCAAGCCCCAGCCTTCTGGCCCAGCCGCGGCGGCGGCTGCGTCGGCGCCTTTCAAACCGGCTGTCAGCAAGTTCTACGATTCGGCCGTCGCCACGCGGCTATTCCAGAGCTCGGGAAAGCGCGAGCAATTCGCGGCGGGCGCGACACTGTTCGTGGAAAACGAAAAATCGGGCAAGCAGGGATTGTTTGGCAAGAAGGTCACGCACCGCATGTATCTGGTCAGTAGCGGCGAAGTTGCGCTGAGCGCCGGCGGCAAGCCGCTCGATACGATCAGGGCCGGCGAAATTTTTGGCGAGATGGCGGTGATCAGCGATACGCCGGCCGGCAGCACCCGCAGCGCGACCGCCACCGCGCGCAGCGATTGCCAGGCCTTCTCGCTCGATGCCGCGGAATTGCAGGGCGCACTGCAGACCACCCCCGAATTCGCGCTGATGCTGATGAGCGTCATGTTCGACCGACTGCGTTTCGTCGCCGCCCGACTGGCAATGCGCAAAGTCGCCGCCGGAGCGAACACCGGCCGCGAAGGGGCGACCTTTTCGCCGGAACTGCTGGCGCAACTGGACGACGCGTTGCAACACGCCACCACGGTGCGATTCGAGGCCGGCAAGTCGATCATGCGCGAAGGCGAGGCCGGCGTCAGCATGTACGTGGTGATGCAGGGCAAGGTGGGCATATTCATCCGCGACAATCAGGTTGAAACCGTGAATGCCGGCGGCACCTTCGGCGAAATGGCCCTGGTGGATCAGTCGCCGCGCACCGCGAGCGCGATCTCGCAAACGGGTTGCGTGCTGATGTCCGTCAACCGCAAGGCGCTGATCGCGCTGGTGAAGGCGCAGCCGGCGATCGGTGTCGCCATGTTGCGCTCGAT
>JANNGY010000622.1:0-1651 GCA_031404095.1 Betaproteobacteria bacterium
CGAAACATAGAGACAAATACCGTCGTCCCCGCGCAGGCGGGGATCCAGTGACTTTGCGGCAAACGACACTGGGTTCCCGCTTTGACCGAAGGGAATCCTGCGGGACGCGGGAACGACAAATCCGTTTGATTCGCTGTCACACAGTTAGGTAATCCTCAATATGCGACAAATCTGTCGCCCCGGAGTTAGTCCGGTACCCAATTTTTGCAAGCCCTTGCGTTGCAGGGAAAGTAAACAGAGGAAATCCATGATGAGAATGATTTTGGGCGTCCTTGCCGGTTTTCTTGCCTGGCTGATGGTCTGGGTCGGAAGCGAGATGGTGTTGTCGGCCATTTGGCCAGAGTGGTACGGCGCGCACCAACGCGCGTTCACGGCAGCCATCAAGAACGGCGGTCCGTTCTCGGCGGACAGCACTATTCTGCTCATTCATATTGTCTGCGCTACGGTCGTCTCGGTGATGTCTGGATTTCTGGTTGCGCTGATCGCCCGCGAAAACAAACACGCGCCGCTGATCCTCGGCCTTTTGCTGTTGGCTCTTGGTGTACTAAAGGCGGCGATGTCCTGGTCGTATATTCCGATCTGGTATCACGTTGTCTTCACGGCGCTTCTACTGCCAATGACGATTGTCGGCGGCAAATTGAAAGCCGCCACGCGGCAATAGAGAAATGGAAGTCTTTCAATCAAACCGTCTTTCATGTGCCCTTGATCCGGCGTAACCACGTCGTCACCGGCATCGCCGCCTCAAACGTCTCCGCAATCTTCGCAGCCAGGTTTTTTGGTGGCCGCGCGGAAAGATCGAACGTGGCCTCGCAGAAGTAATGCCGGTGCATCAGGTACCGGGCCATTGGATGATCCTTCGCAAAACCTTTCGGTATGCGGCTCATGCAGTCCTCGCCGGAAAGCTCGGCAAACGTATTCTGGAAGGCCGGGTCCGCGAGCGCGCGCGTGAGTGCCGCGGGATGCGCGACGATGTCGTCGCGGATGGTCTTCAATACCGGCGGCGGCGGGCAATAGATGCCGGCGGCGATGTGCAATCGGGCGTTGTGCGCGATGTGGAAATAATTCACCGGCCGCAGCTTGTCCGCCATGTTGCGCTCGCCGATCACCGCGCCGAAATGTGTTTTGTACGGCGATCTATCCTTGGCAAAACGCACATCGCGGTAGATGCGGAACACCGCCTTCTTCGCCTCGAAGCCCGGAATGGCCGGGTCAAACTTTCGCACTCGCGTGCCCACCTCGGCCACCAGTTCGGTGAATTCTTCATTCAGGATGTCGAACTGCGGTTTGTTATGCAGAAACCACGGGCGGTTGTTGTTTTCGTGAAGGCCGGCGAGGAATTGGAACAGGGAAGGCAGGTGCATGGTGGGCGGCATTTCGTCAGCGAGCCGATTGGGCGGGTTCGATGATTATGCGTTGGACCGCCTAAGCGTGACAGAGCTTGAGTCAAGGGCGCCGGGCGCGAAGTTCGCGGGACGCGAGGTCGGGGTCAGGTCTCAATATTGTTCGCTTAGTCAAATATTCACCGTTCGCCCTGAGGTATCGAAGGGCCTTAGTGCAGGAAGCCCTTCGATACCTCAGGGCGAACGGCTAGTGTGAACAGTATTTGGTAAGGCCTTTCATATAACATTTCGCACAAAAAGCGATATAGAGT
>JANNGY010000623.1:0-2815 GCA_031404095.1 Betaproteobacteria bacterium
ACTCGAAAATAAGTCGCATCAAATACGAAACACTACACTAGAAGGAACTCACCGTTCTGGGCCAGCACCCGGTCCTGCTGGTGGTCGCCGAGGCCGTGTTCCTGGCCGGCTTGATCCTCGGCATGATGAAAGTTATTGCGATCTGCATCGTGGTGGCCGGCCGTCTCACCGCTCCCCCAAATGCGCCTGCGCCTCCCCGGCACTCGCGTACAACTGTGGCGCCACATTGCCTTTGGCCAGCGCCTCGCCGAGCTTGAGCCGCAGGAAGGTGCTCGAGGTGTATCGCGTCACGTCGAGGTAATGCCGGTCCAGCAATCCCCTGACCATGGCGATGTAGTCTTCGATGAGTTCCGGGGCGATGCTGAAGCGGTCGTAGTTGACCACGCCGTACACTTTGTGCCCGACCGTCGCCAGCTTGTCGTCCACCGCGGATCGTATGCGCTCGATATCGGCGCTGCTTTGCACCGACAGCCCTTCGAAATTGACGAAAAAAAGGTTGGCGCCGGCGTCAAATGACAACCGCTCGTCGAACGGCAATTCAAGCAGGGCCGGCCGCAGGTTCATCGGCCCGTCGGCGAAGATGCGCGCATCCATCAGTGTCGGTGCGGCGTTCATGACCGGCTTGAAGGCCATGTGCGCCAGCACGTCGCGCTCGAGGTCGATGCCCGGGGCGATTTCGATCAACTCGAGCCCCTGCGGACAGAGCCGGAACACGCAGCGTTCGGTGACGTACAGCACGATCGTGCCGCGACGCGACGCTTCCGGCCCACTGAAAGTGCGGTGCTCGACCTGCTCGACAAATTTTCTCGCGCGGCCGTCATTGAGGATCGCCAGTTGGCCGTCGCGGATGTCGATTTCCAGATTGCCGGCCTTGAAGGTGCCGACGAAGACAATCTTCCGCGCGCTCTGGCTGATGTTGATGAAGCCGCCGGCGCCGGCCAGCCGCGGCCCGAACTTCGAGACATTGAGATTGCCTTCACGGTCGGCCTGGGCGAGGCCGAGGAAGGCAATGTCGAGGCCGCCGCCATCATAGAAATCGAACTGGCTCGGCTGATCGACAATCGCCTCTGCATTCACCGCCGCGCCAAAGTTGAGGCCGCCGGCCGGTATCCCGCCGACCGTTCCCGGCTCGGTTGTCATCGTCAGCAGGTCAAAGACCTTTTCCTCGGCGGCCACCGAGGCGACGCCTTCGGGCATGCCGATGCCAAGATTCACCACCGCATTGGCATGCAGTTCCAGCGCGGCGCGGCGGGCGATGATCTTGCGCTCGCTCATCGGCATCGGCGCAATGGCCGACATCGGCACGCGCAGTTCGCCGGAGAACGCCGGGTTGTACTGCTCAATGAAAGTCTGCATGTGATATTCGGGTTTTTCGGCGACCACCACGCAATTCACCAGCACGCCCGGGATCTTCACCTGGCGCGCGTTCAGCGTGCCACGCTCGGCAATGCGTTCGACCTGGGCAATGACAATGCCGCCCGAATTGTGCGCGGCCATCGCGATCGCCTGTGCTTCCAGCGTCAGCGCTTCTTTTTCCATGGTGATGTTGCCGTCGGCGTCGGCGGTGGTGCCGCGGATGATGCCGACCTGAATCGGAAAGGCCTTGTAGAAGAGATATTCTTCGCCGTCGATTTCCATCACGCGGACCAGATCGGCGGT
The DNA here is from genome assembly GCA_031404095.1 of Betaproteobacteria bacterium. Taxonomy (GTDB): domain Bacteria; phylum Pseudomonadota; class Gammaproteobacteria; order Burkholderiales; family Usitatibacteraceae; genus UKL13-2. The sequence continues at coordinate 1,660 of JANNGY010000623.1, forward strand.
GGTGCGCTCATTCAGCTTGCCGCCGCCGAAGCGCGGGTCGACAAAGGTGCCGAGCCCGATGCGGGTAAGCGTTCCCGGCTTGCCGGCGGCGATGTCGCGATACAGGTGGGTGATCACGCCTTGCGGCAGGTTATAAGCCTCGATACGGTTGGCGACCGCGAGTTCCTGCAATTTCGGCACCAGTCCCCAGTGCCCGCCGATCACGCGCCCGACCAGCCCGTCGTGACCGAGATGATTGAGCCCGCGATCCTTGCCGTCGCCCTGGCCGGCGGCATAGACCAGCGTCAGGTTGCGCGGACTGCCCAGGCCCTGTGGGTCGGATTCCGCGCTCTCCAGAAACAGCGCCTCCAGCGCGACCGCGATGTTCTCGGCAAAACCGATACCCACAAAGCCGCTGGTCGCGACCGTGTCGCCGTCGCGTATCAGGCGTACCGCTTCGCGGGCACTGACGATCTTGCCGGTGTCGGAAGCGCGCAGCGACGCGGCCAGCGGATGACGGGATAGAGGCATGATGAATTCTCTGAAGTGGTGGAATCGTCTGCTTGCAGAGGCGGCAAGAATCCCGGAACATTATGCAACCACCGCGCGCCGCACAGTAGCAGGGAGCACCATGATTTCACACATATTCGTCGGCATCACCGACTTCGATCGTGCCTTCCGGTTCTATTCGGCGATCATGCATCCGCTCGGCCTGCACTTGAAGTTCAGTGAGCCCGGCCGGCATTGGGCGGGCTGGATGGCGCCGGAGTTGCCACGTCCCCTGTTCCTGATCGGCAGGCCCTTCAACGGTGAACCCGCCGCGCCGGGCAATGGCAACATGACCGCGCTGCTGGGCGCCAGCCGGGACATCGTGGATCAGACCCATGCCGCCGCATTGGCCGGCGGCGGTACCTGCGAGGGGCCGCCCGCTCTGCGTCCCCACTACCATGCGAACTACTACGGCGCGTATTTTCGCGATCCGGACGGAAACAAGCTGTGCGTGTGCTGTCATGACCCTCGAGACACTCGGTTAAGGAACTAGTACAGCAACACATTAATATACATACATGATTATAATGGTGTCTTCATCTATCATTGCTGGAAGGAAACGCCATGCAACAGGTCAAACTTGTGTTGACGGACGAAGACCGCAAGAAAGTTGTGGAGATATGCTCCA
>JANNGY010000624.1:0-2739 GCA_031404095.1 Betaproteobacteria bacterium
CCTTCATCGCCGCCTTCGTATACCGCAATGTAGTCCATGCCCATCTGGTCTTTTTTTGGCGTCGGCGACGTGTCCGCCAACCCCATGGGATTGCGGTAGTAGAGAAGCTTGGGCACTTTTTTCGCTGGCGCCTCGCCGGCTTTACCCGGCGTGACATCGGTCGCCGCGGTGGTGGTGGTGACGGTGCCGCGGCCACCCGCCCAATAGCCTGCGCCGGCCGCAACGACGGCGACCGCAATGATGGAAACGGCAACTTTTGCAGCCGTGTTCATAGTTCTTCTCCCAAGAGTTTTTCTACATCGGCAAGGCGCATTTGTGCATCGGTCTGCGCCTTGAGCAGGTTTTGTTTTGCCTGGCGAATCTGCCGCTGGGCGTCCAGCAGTGTGGCGAAATCGAGCTTGCCGTTTTCGTAACCGGGAAGTGCCGCCTGGAAAGTGACCTCGGCTTGCGGAAGCAGGCTGTCGGCAATCAGTGCGGTGCTGTGCCTTGCTGCCTCAAGTCCCGCCAGATTTTCAGCGAGTTCGCCAAGCACCTGGTTGGCCGTGGCTTCCTTGCGCGCCTGGGCCGACGACAGCATCGCCTGCGCTTCGCGCTCTTGGGACCGGCGCGAGGATTGCTGCAACGGGATATTGACTTCAACCATCAGCTCCCACTGCCGGAGGGAATTGCCATACTGGGTCGGCGCGACGCCAAACGTGAAATCGGGATAGCGGTTGAGCTGGGCAAGATCGCGTGCGCTCTCGGCACCGCGAATGCGCGCGTCCTCGGAAGACAACTGGGGATTGCGTGCTCGCACGCGATCTTCCAGCGCTGCCAGCGTCAGGCTGGCAGGCAAAGGAAGCGCTCGCAGACGCTCTGGTTGGGCGAGTGGCGCGCCGGCATGCCTTGCCAATGCCGTGTTGATGCGGGCCCGCATCTGCCTTTTCTCGCCGTCAAGTCCGAGCAGTTCATTGCGCAGCATCGATTGCTCCACTTGCGCGCGAATCACATCCTGCTGGGCGGCGAGGCCACTGGCGTAGCGACTTTGCGCGACGGCCTCGAGGCGCGCCACCAGGCCAAGGATTTCCCGGGTGAGACGCTCGTTCTCGTGAATGTAGTAAAGCTGGGCGTAGCCCGACTTGATACGAAATGACAGATCGGCCCAGAGCGCGTTCGCTCGCGCTTTCGCGCCTTCAGCTTCCTGTTGCGCGATCGCCGATTTGAGATCGCGCTTGCCGAACCAGGGCACGTCCTGCATGAACGTGTATTTCGTGCTCTCGACTCTCGACGGGAGAATCGTCGGATTCTGTTCGCCCGACTTGGTGATATCCATGAGTTCGACACGCAGTTTCGGGTCTGGCAAGGCGCCCGCGGGCTGCACGCGCTCGGCACTGGCTTCCGCTTCAAGACGCATGCTGGCCAGTTCCGGATTGCGTTCCTGTGCGAGCGCGAGCAGGCTTTCGACGGTTCTGCCGGGTATCGACTCCGCTGCCGGGGCGGCGTAGCAGGCGATACTGGCCAACGCGAGGGCAAACAGGGAAAAGCGACGAAGACGGAAAATCATTGCAACCTCCAGACAATAACGGCAAGCGCCCGGCTCCGGCGGAGTCAGGCCGTCAGGGCAGGCAATGGGTCAGATGCGGAAACAGCAGTGGCGAATGGCCAGCGGGGGAGAGGTGGTGCGTTGAAGCGAGGGCATGAGCGACGTTGCGTCGAGCCGCGCGGCTGGGTCAATGGCGAGCGAGACAATGAATGGGAACTCAAGTGAAACCGATGCCGGCGCTTGCGGCGTATCGTTGACATTTTGCGGACCGTTCTCGCAGTGCTTCTGGCATAGCGCGGGCGATGCCGATTCACTCCCGCTGGAACATTCGGCGGAGGTCAAGGCGGCATCATCCAAGTTGAATGGCATCACGCAGGCATGGGCGGGAATCGCCAGCTGTGCGAAAAGCACCGCGGCGATACCGAGCAGGCTGACCAGTTTGCGGGTGAGGCGACTCATGGAGATAGCGTCTTCTTTCGAGAGATGACTTTACCAGCACATCCTAGCCGGAAATCGGCGCTTGGGTTTGATCTTTGTCAAATTTCCGGCGGGGAAGTTCCGATGCGGCTATGCAATGTGGCTGTTTTCCCCGCGAACGCGCATAAGCGCCAACTTATTCGATTTCCCGTTCAAAAGAAGCCCATGTCATCCTGAGCGAAGCGAAGGATCTCGTCGCAACCAGATCCTTCGCTTCGCTCAGGATGACAACTTTAATTAATTGAAAATGGAACAAGTTGGCGCTTATGCGCGTTCGCGGGAATGATATTTTTTTGAATTCCCTATTCACAGGCCGCCATTTGACGGCCCTCCCCGGTCATTTTCGGCCTGCAAGCCGCGCCAGTGCTTGAGTTTCACCAAAAAGGCATCTCGAAACCTCAAAACTTCGTCATTCCAGCGAGGCTGGGACGACGGGCTTTTAGAAGTCCCCAAGTTGCGCTAAGAATTCTGCACCCGTGGCTTGCGAAACTTCTTCCACACCCACGGCCCGATCACCAGCAGCGCCGTGATGACCAGAATCGAACCCGACAGCGGACGGCTGAGGAATATCATCGCATCGCCCTGGCTGATCGACAGCGAACGGCGCATCTGTTCTTCGGCAAGCGGACCGAGGATCATGCCGACGATCACCGGTGCGGTGGGAAAGCCGTAGCGGCGCATCAGGAATCCCATCAGCCCGATGGCATAGAGCAGGAATACGTCGAAGGCCGACTGGCGCA
>JANNGY010000625.1:0-10728 GCA_031404095.1 Betaproteobacteria bacterium
GTTTGGGCCGAAGGTATAATTCGGGCGTGAAGCAACTCGTTCTGGATCTCATTCCCACTCCCGTCCCCACCTTTGCCAATTTCGTCGCGGGCCGCAATGTCGAAGTACTGGCCGCGCTGCGGGCATGGCTCGATGCCGCCACGCTGGACCGGAGCAGAATTCTCTATTTGTGGGGCGTCGCGGGCAGCGGCAAGACGCACCTCATCCAGGCATGTGTCGGACGGGGTTGCGCGCTGCTATTCACCGATACATCTAATGTGCCACCGGATGCCGCCGCTCGTTATGCCATTGACCATGTACAGGCGTTGACTGACGACATGCATCAGACGCTGTTCGACCTGATCAATCGCCAGCAAATGTCGTCTGGCGCGGTCGTTGTGGCCGGCAACGCGCCGCCGCGCGACCTGGCATTGCGTCGCGATCTGGCCTCGCGGTTGGGCAGCGGCCTGGTGTTTCAACTGCACCCGCTGTCGGATACGGAAAAAGCCGACGCGCTGCGTGCACATGCGGGGACAAGAGGATTTCCGTTGCGCGAGGAAGTCATTGTTTACCTGTTGCGGCATTCGCGCCGCGACATGGCTTCGCTGGTGCAGATGCTCGATGCGCTGGACCAGTACTCGCTCGAAACTGGGCGTGAAATCACCTTGCCGCTGCTGAAAGAAATGTCGCAGCCCTCACTGGTATGAATTCAAAATGAACCTGGCACTCTTCGACCTTGATTACACGCTGCTGAACGGTGACAGCGACCATGCATGGGGGCAATTCCTGGTGGACGCCGGTGTTGTCGATGGCGAGGTCTTCAAGCAGAAGAATGACGCCTTCTGGGCGCAATACAAGGCCGGCACCCTGAACGTGCACGAGTACCTGGCCTTTGCGCTATCGATGATTGCCGGCAAGACCCCGGCAGAACTGAAGCCCTTGCACGATCGCTATATGGCGGAGAGGATCGAGCCGATGGTGACAACCGCTGCATTGGCGCTGGTCGAACAACATAAGGATGATCTGTGCGCCGTGGTGACGGCAACCAACTCGTTCATCACCACGCCCGTTGCCGCTCGCTTCGGCGTGCCAAATCTGATCGCCTGCGTGGCCGAGATCGCCCATGGGCACTACACGGGCAAAGTGGCCGGCATGCCCTCTTTTCGCGAAGGCAAAGTGACCCGTGTCGAGCAATGGTTGGCAACGCTGAACATGAAGCTCACCGACTTCGAGCGCAGCTACTTTTATAGCGATTCACTGAACGACTTGCCGCTGCTGAACGTGGTGAGTCATCCGGTTGCGGTCAATCCCGATGCCACCTTGCGCGAGCATGCGTTGACCCAGGGTTGGCCAATACTGGCGCTTCATTGATCTTCCCGGTACTGATTCCAACGACACCAACGACACGTGATTAAAAAATTCATACAAAGAGTGTTTGGCGGCGCCAAGACAGGTGATGCCGGGAAACCCGGCAAGGTCCGCGCCGCGGCGAGCCATGCGCCGAAGCGAGGCTGGCGCATCTATGGGCAGGCGGAGCACGGCATTCATCGTGATGACCTGTCCGAGGCGGCGATTACCGTCTGCGAGGGGTTGCAGCGCGCAGGCTACCAGGCCTTTGTGGTCGGTGGCGCCGTGCGTGACCTGTTGCTCGGCCGCCACCCCAAGGACTTCGACGTCGCCACCGATGCCACGCCCGAACAGGTGCGTAGCGTGTTCCGGCGTGCCCGCATCATCGGCCGGCGCTTTCGCCTGGTGCACGTGATGTTTCGCGACGAGACGATCGAAGTATCGACTTTCCGTTCCAGCCACAGCGATCCCGAGGCCGACGACAGCAATGCGCGCGCCGACGAGCATGGCCGCCTGCTGCGCGACAACGTGTACGGCAATCAGGAGGAAGATGCGATCCGTCGCGATTTCACCATGAATGCGCTGTTCTACGACCCGACCAAACAGGAAGTGCTGGACTACGTCAGCGGCGTGACCGATATCCAGAAAAAGCGCGTGGTCATGATCGGCGATCCCGAGGCGCGCTATCGAGAGGATCCGGTGCGCATGCTGCGGGCGGCGCGGCTGGCGGCGAAGCTGCAGTTTTCCATCGATGCCGCGACCGAAAAACCGATCACCGCACTGGCGCCGCTGCTCGATAACGTGCCGACCGCGCGCCTGTTCGACGAAATGCTGAAGCTGCTGTTTTCCGGGCACGCGTTGGCGGGACTCGCCAAGTTGCGCGCACTCGGCCTGCACCTGGGACTGTTGCCCGTGCTGGATCGATTGTTCGATGATCCGCTCACACGGCCGTTTGTCACGCTGGCGCTGGAGCGCACCGATCAGCGCATCGCAGATGACAAGGGCGTCTCGCCACCGTTCCTGTTCGCGGCGCTGTTCTGGCATCCCATGATGTCTCGCTGGCGGCAGCTTGAAGGTGGCGGTGTGCGCACGGCGCAAGCCATGCATCAGGCCATGGATGACGTGCTGGATGACGCGCGCCGGTCGCTGGCCATTCCGCGCCGGCTCGATCCGCTGATCAAGGAATTGTGGCTGGCGCAGCCGCGCTTCCTGCAGCGCTCGCAAGGCAAGGCGTATCGAAACTTGAGTCATCCGCGCTTTCGCGCGGCGTACGATTTCTATGCGTTGCGCGCCGAAGCGGGCGATGCCGACGTGGATATCGCCGCGTGGTGGGAGAAATTCCAGTTCGCCGACGATGCGGTGCGGGAAACGATGTTGTTGCCGGATGACGAGCCGAAGAAAAGCAAACGGCGGCGGAGAAAGAAAAAACCCGCGGGATCGGCGGGTGAGGCGATCGTCACCGACGTCACGTCGGACGATGGCAGGTAATTCCCGTTGAGTTCCTCAGTGCGCAATCAAGAACATTTGGTGTTGAGAGGACATTCGCCCTTCGCGGTGATTTCCCCCTTTGAAAAAGGGGGATTCAGGGAGATTTACAGTCGTCGCCAATCGGTGGCCACCGAGAAATCCCCCTCGGCCCCCTCGCAGGCTCTCACCCTTTGCAAAGGGGGAAGTGTCCTGCAACGACTAGATCAATTTTCAATCGCAATCATTTCAATAAGCACCTGAAGAAACGCTGTGGCCATCTCACCTTCCGCGTTGACGGCTTTTCGCTCGACGGTATTCATCGGCCTGGGCAGCAATCTTGACGATCCCGGCCGGCAAGTGCAGGCCGCCATCCAGGAAATCGATGAAATTCCCGATGCCGGGCTGGTTAAAATTTCCTCCCGTTACCGGACCACGCCGGTGGGAATCATCGATCAACCACCGTTCATCAATGCGGTGGTGCAGGTCGAGACGACGTTGTCTCCGCATGCCCTGTTGCGGCATCTGCTCGACATCGAGGAGCGGCATGCCCGGGTGCGTCACGAAAAGAACGGGCCGCGAACGCTGGATCTGGACCTGCTTATATTCAACGAATGGCGCATCAACGACGCCAACCTGACGACGCCGCACCCGCGCATGCACGAGCGCGCTTTCGTGCTGGTGCCGTTGCTGGAAATTGCGCCAGAGGTCTATATCCCCGGCAAAGGCTATGCAAAGGATTTTCTCGCGCAGATGGAAACGGGCGGCGTGCACCGGTTGGGGGAACGTTGAAGTACCGGTATGTGGTCGTCGAAGGGCCGATCGGCAGCGGAAAATCCACGCTGGCGCGCCTGCTCGCCGAACGATATGGCGCCGACCTGATCATGGAAGACCCGTCGGCCAACCCGTTCCTGCCGATGTTCTATCGCGACATGAAGCGCCACGCCCTGGCCACGCAGATGTTCTTCCTGTTCCAGCGCGTGAACCAGTTATCGGCGATCCGCCAACCGGACCTGTTCGAGCGCAAGACCATCGCCGACTACATGCTCGCCAAGGACCGGCTGTTCGCCAGGCTGACGCTCGACGACAACGAATTCAGCCTGTATTCGCAACTCTATAATCATCTCCGGCCGCAGGCGCCGACCCCGGACCTGGTGATCTATCTGCAGGCGTCAGTGGGTCACCTGATGGCGCGCATTCACCGGCGCGGCCGGCCGATGGAAAAAAACATCAGCGAGGACTACATGATGGGTCTGTCGGAATCCTATACCCGCTATTTTTATGACTATGCCGAGTCGCCACTGTTGATCGTCAACAGCGACCGATTCGACTTCGCCGGCAACCGCGAACACTTCGACATGCTGCTGACACGAATTGAATCCCTGCGCGGCATGCGCGAATACTTCAACGCCGCCTGATCATCCGGAAAAATATGGACGTCATTCATACCGTCGCCGAACTTCGCGCCCGCCTCAAAGGTGAATCATCCATCGGCTTTGTGCCGACCATGGGAAATCTGCACGCGGGCCACATTCACCTGGCGCGAATCGTGCGCGAGCGCGTCGGCTGCGTGGTCGTGTCGATATTCGTCAACCGGCTTCAGTTCGGGCCGAAGGAAGATTTCGACAAGTATCCCCGCACGTTCGCCGACGACGGCGACAAATGCCGTGACGCCGGCGTCGATGTGATATTCGCGCCCGACGAAAAAGAAATGTACGGCGAGCCGCAAACGTACCTGGTGGAGCCTCCCGGCATCCAGCACATTCTCGATGGCCTGGTGCGGCCGGGGCACTTTCGCGGGGTTGCCACCGTCGTGCTGAAACTGTTCAACATGGTGCAGCCGCATGTCGCGCTGTTTGGCAAAAAGGACTATCAGCAATGCCGCGTGTTAAGCGACATGGTGAGGCAGTTCAACCTGCCGGTCGAAATGATCCTGGCCGAAACCGTGCGTGCCGACGATGGCCTGGCGCTGTCATCGCGCAATGCATACCTCAATGCCGCAGAGCGGGCCGAGGCGCCGCAACTTCATGCGGCGCTAATACGCATCAAGGCTGCGCTGCAGGCGGGAGACCGCCGCTTTGTTGCGCTTGAAACCAGCGCCACTGCCGCGCTCCAATCGCGTGGCTGGCAGCCTGACTACATCACGATTCGTCGCCAGAGTGACCTTCTTGCGCCGCAGCAAGACGACGCCGACCTGGTGGTGCTGGCCGCAGCACGTCTCGGCGTCACCCGTCTCATCGACAATATCGAGATTTCACTCTAGCAGCGTGATTTTGTCGTGCGCGATGATGTTGCGCCGCACAAAATGTGGTGCTACGCTCGTATGCTGATGTCGGCTGAAATTTTCGTGCTGGTTGCCGTTAGAGCAATCCACCTAAATGCCCGCTTTATACTTTACGCCGCACGCCACCGTTGGCCGACTTCCCGGGGAATGGAACTATGCAACGCACGATGTTGAAATCAAAGCTGCACCGCGTGACCTGCACGCATTCGGAATTGCACTACGAGGGATCGTGTGCGATCGACCAGAATCTGCTCGATGCGGCGGACATCCGCGAACACCAGCAGATCGACATTTACAACATCAACAATGGCCAGCGATTCACCACCTATGCCATCTCCGCGCAACGCGGCAGCGGCATGATCAGCGTGAATGGCGCCGCCGCGCGTCTGGCGTCGCAGGGCGACCTGCTTATCATTGCCAGCTACGCGGCATACAACGAAATCGAATTGAGCCACTATCAGCCAGAGCTGGTTTATGTCGATGCGCAGAACCGCATCAAGGACAAACGTGGCCGGGTGCCAGTGCAAATGGCGGGATAGAACTCAAGCACTGGCGCGGCTGCTGGCGGCATTGTGGCCCGGAAGGCGCGCCAGTGCTGGTGATTGACGGTACGAGGTCGATGAATTGCTCTTGTCGATTCTGAGTGCCCGCAATAAAAATCTGTCGCCCCGGCGGAGGCCGGGGTCCAATTCAATCAAGGTCAAATTGGGCCCCGGCCTCCGCCGGGGCGACAGGACCGTAGGTTGGGTTGAGCGTAGCGAAACCCAACATCGTTCTGCGTGAACCGTGTTGGGTTTCGCTGCGCTTAACCCAACCTACGCATGGTATTGGCCTGCCGCGCCTACGCCGCCCGCAAGGCATCGACAATCTTCAACCGCGATGCCTCCATCGCCGGCAGGAAACCGCCGACAAATCCCATCAGCAAAGAAAACAGCAATGTCTTGACGACGATGCCCGGCGTCAGCGTGAAGCCGAAGGCGAGCTGCGAAAACGACTGGAAGTTCAGCGTTGAAATGGTGATGACTTGCAGGAACGAGGCGAACAGTAATCCTGCCAATCCGCCCACCAGTGCCAGTAACAAGGACTCGAGCAGGAAAGCAGCAAGGATCGATGGGCGGCGAAACCCCAGCGCGCGCAGGGTGCCGATCTCCGCTGTGCGCATCGCCACCGCCGAGTACATCGTGATCGCGGCGCCGATCATCGCCCCCAGCGAGAAGATTACCGACAGCACCGTGCCGAGAATCGTGATGAAGGTCGACAGCGCGCGTGATTGATCTTCGTAGAAGAGCTGTTCGCGCTTGCCTTCGACAGTCAGGCGAATATCCGCCTCGACCGCGGCCTTGAGTGCATCGTATGAATTGCTGTCGGCGAGACGGCCCAGCGCAGACGAGTAACCGGTGCGACGGAAAGCCTGCATCAGTTGTTCGGAATCTCCCCAGACCTCGGAGTCGAAGGCGCTTTTCTTGCCGTCGAACATGCCGACCACCAGCCAGTCGCGCTGTGCAAAACGCAGCGACTGGCCGATTGCGACGCCCTCGAATTCCTCGAACACGCTGCGGCCGACTACGATCTCGGACGATCCGGGGCGAAACATGCGGCCACTTTCAATTGTCACCTGTGGGCGCAGCGTGAGTCCCATCGGCGGCAGCCCGCGCGTGACGATGTTGGAGAGTTTGTCCTGGCCGCGCTTGGTCAATGACGTCAGCACCACCGCTTCCTTGGAGACCATGGCGCGGCCGTCCGCGTCGCGCGCGATCTGCGGCAGGCTCTCGATCAGCGATGCCTGGTCGCGCGACACGCCGCTCTGGATTTCGGTCTCCGCCGACTTGCGGATGAAAATCACATTGTCGAAACTGCCGGTGCCGACCATGGTCTGTTTCAGGCCCGCATCGAGCATCAGTACCGCCGCGAACACAAACGCTACCAGCGCCATGCCGCCCGCCGTCAGGCCGGTGGTGAGCTTGCGCGTCCAGAGATTGCGAAAGACGTAACTGAATGGGACTTTCATCCGACGTGCCTCAATCCATCAACTATCTTGATATTGGCGCTGCGCCATCCCGGCACCAGCGAAGCGATGACGCCGACGACGATGGCGCTGACGAATTGAAGGATCACCGTATCGTGCGACACTTTGAAAACGGCAAACAGTGCCCCGGCCGGTGACGCGGCAAATCCCTGTGCGACGGGAAACGTCAGCAGGATGCCGATGCCCGCACCGATCAGCGAAAGCATCAGCGCCTCGCCAAACACCAGCCCGGCGACAAAGCCGGGGGAAAAGCCGAGCGCCTTTAGCGTGGCATATTCGGCCAGGCGTTCGCGCGCCGTCATGGCCATGGTATTGGCGACAACCGCCATGATGATCAGGATGACGACGAATGACACCACGCGTATCGCCACCACGATCGCTTCCGACTGGGCGATGAAGCCGAGCTGGAACGATTTTTCAGTTTCGGTGAGCGTCTCCGCCAATGAGTTCTTGAACTCGAGATCGATTGCCCGGGCAATATCGGCGACGCGGCCCGGATCGGTGACCTCGACGTTAAATACGCCGATCTGGTCTGCGCGGCGCGGAAAGCGCTTGAGCAGGTATTCGTTGATGTAGTTCCAATGGAAATAGAACTGGCGGGTGATGGTGGTCTCATCCTTGCCGTCGTAAATGGCGCGAATGGTGAATTGCCAATTGCCCGGGAAAATCGTGCCGCGGATGGGAACCACATCGCCCACCTTCCAGCCGTACTGGTCCGCCAGCTTGCGTCCCACCACGGCGCCCTGGCGATCGCGTTTGAAAGCCAGCAGCTCTTCCGGCTTCATGAGGAACTCGGGATACATCTCGAAATAGTTGTCGCTGTCCACCGCGAACTGCGCGAAAAAATTCTTCGGCTCGATGTAAATGCCGCCAAACCATTGCGAATGCGAGACCGACTTCACGCCAGGTACCGATTTGATGCGATCGCGGTAATAGACCGGCATGGGAAACACCAGCGAAATCGCGTTGCGCGTGATCATGCGCGCCGCCGAGGACGCATTGGCGCCGGCAAACCAGGCGTCGACGACGGTCTGCAGCAAGCCGAACGCCAGGATCGCGATGACAAGGCCGGTGATCGTCAGGCTGGAACGCAGCTTGGCGCGGAACACGTTTTTAAAGATGAGTTTCAGGTAGTACATGTTCTTCGATCAGTCTGGTGCAGTGTGTTTTTGCTCCTTCACCCGGCGACGGGGGGAACAACCACAAGGGTTGCGCCGGGCTGGGATGGGGGCGATGCGTCCTGGAATCACTCCCCCATCCCGACCTTCCCCCGCAATCGCGGGGGAAGGAGGCGACATGCCGGAGCTAGCGGGTATGGCCAAAGGCGAGTCCACTTGCCGAGTCATCAACCCGCCACCGGCTCGTCAATCAACTCGCCCTTTTCAAGATGCACCATATGCCGCGCCGCTTCCGCCGCGTGCGCATCGTGCGTTACCATGATGATGGTCTTGCCCATCTCGGTATTGAGCTGTTTCAACATGCCGAGCACGTCGCTGGCCGATTGCTTGTCGAGGTCACCGGTCGGCTCGTCGCACACCAGGATCGTCGGATCGGTGACGATGGCGCGCGCAATGGCGACACGCTGCTGCTGGCCGCCGGAGAGTTCGTTCGGGTAGTGTTCGATCCGGTCCGACAAGCCCACCAGCCCGAGAGTCATTTCCACGCGCTCACGTCGCTCGGACTTTGACAAGTTGGTCAGCAACAAAGGCAGCTCCACATTTTCGAACGCGGTCAACACCGGCATCAGGTTGTAGAACTGGAAGATAAAGCCGATGTTGGCGGCGCGCCAGTCGGCCAGCTCGCCTTCCGACAAGGCAGTGATGTCCTCGCCGTCGATCCTGAGCACGCCGGAGTCGGGTTTATCGATACCGGCAATCAGGTTGAGCAGGGTCGATTTGCCCGAGCCGGAGGGCCCCATCAGGGCGATGAATTCGCCGCGCGCGATATTGAGCGTGATGTTGTCCAGCACCGGCACGGCCTGGCCGCCGCGGGTGTAGCCTTTCGACAGATTGCGGATTTCCACCAGAATGTTTGACGGATCAATCATCGACACTACTTCTTGAGAATGGCGACTGCGCTGCCATCCTTCACTTTCTCAGATGGGGCGAGCACGATCTTGTCGCCGGGCTTCACGCCGGAGACCTGCACCAGGTCGCCGATCTTGCTACCGACGGTCACGTTCACCAGTTTGGAAAAGTTGTTGTCGATCAGGAACAGCACATCCTTGCCATCGCGCTTGACCAATGCGGTCGGCTGCACGGCGATCACCGGTTTCCGTTCCTCGACTCTCAGTTCGCGCGACAGGAACGATACCTTCGCGCTCATGTCCGGGAGTACCCGTTTGTCCTTCTCGACGAACTCCACCTTGACCAGCACGGTGGCCTTCGAGCGATCCACTGTCGGCACGATGCGGCTGACCTTGCCGAGCAACCGCAGATCGGGAAAGGCGTCGAGCTGGATTTCCACCGGCTGCGCGACACTGATCTTGGAAAGCGAGATTTCCGAGACATCGGCTTCGACTTCCAGCGTCGACATATCCGCCATATTGACCACCGCGCCCTTGGAATCCGCCGCCGAGGAAAATGGCGTGATGATATCGCCGACGTTGGCATTCTTGGTCAGCACTACGCCATCAAAAGGGGCACGGATCAGCGTCTGCTCGACCGAGACGTTGGCGGCGCGCACGTTGGCCTCCGCAACACCGACGGCACCGTTGAGCGAGGCCACCGCCGCCTGCGCCTTGTCGAAGCGCGCCTTGGCGGTATCGAGGGTGGCGGACGAGATGAAATTCTTTCTGGCCAGGTCTTCCGAGCGCCTCAAATTGGATTCGGCCTCGCGCAATTCCGCCATGCCTTGTTCCACATTGGCCCTGGCTGCGCGCAGGCTCGCCTGCGCCTGGTCCTGCGTGGCGGAAACGTCTCGGTTCTCGATACGCGCCAGGATATCGCCGGCCTTGACGATGGAGCCTTCCTGCACGCCCAGAAATTCGAGGCGGCCGGTCGCCTTGGTGGAGACGGCGGCCTTGCGCTGCGCCGAGACGCGACCGGTTGCGTTCAGGGCGGTAATCGCTTGCGAGGGGTAGGCACTGGCGACAATGCCGCTTTCGACTTGCTGGGTCCCGCCGCCGCTGCGCCACGCAACCACAATGGCAATGGCCACGGCAATGAATACCGGGATAATCGCCCACTTCCGGCGTCCGGACTTCTTGCCGGAAAATGCTTTCTGATCGCGTGAAATGGTGAGTTTGGAAAGATCGGGAGTGGCCACGGTGAGTTTCCTGAATTGAAGGCAAGAGTTGCGAGGAATTATAGGGGATGGTGTTTGGCGGGCGAGGAAGCGATGCGCTGAAAGGCGCGTTTCCTGGCTTGAGTTGCCCTCCGCCAGCGCGAGTCGCAGGGTGCGCAATGCGCACCATTGTTGAATGGGCATGCGCGTTGGTGCGCGTTGCGCACCTTACCTCTTCCTGAAGGTTGGTGTGGTGAAACGCGAAGCCTTGACTGCGCTACTAAGCCTGTCGTCCCGGCTTTTTTGCGGGGCCCAAAATTTCGGTTTTGGAAATATGTGCCCGACAAAAAACCGGCCGACAGGATAATTGCATTTAGAGCAGCGGGCCCCCGCAGAAAAACAA
>JANNGY010000626.1:0-12439 GCA_031404095.1 Betaproteobacteria bacterium
ACACCTGCGTGAAACCGATTGCGCGCGCCAAATCCGCCACGCGCTTTTCATGCTGCGGAAACCGGTAGCCGTGCATGAAGACGATGGCAATCGCCCGATAGCCTTTGTCCCACGCGGCGTGCAGGTCATGTTTCGCTGCGATTTCATCGAGCGGCGCGACGACCTCGCCGCGCGCGCCGATGCGCTCATTAACTTCGAACACGTCCGAGTAGAGCAAGTCGGGCAATTTGATCTGCCGGTCAAAAATTCGCGGCCGGTTCTGGTAGGCGATGCGCAACTGATCGCGGAAACCGCGGGTGATGAACAGGACGGTGCGTTCGCCCTTGCGCTCCAGCAGTGCATTGGTGGCAACGGTGGTGCCCATCTTCACCGCGTCGATCTGCTCAACCGGAATCGGCGACTCGCCGGCAACGCCCAGCAACCGGCGTATGCCGGCCACGGCTGCGTCGCGGTATTGGCCGGGATTTTCCGACAGCAGCTTCTGCGTCAGCAGCGTGCCGTCCGGCTTGCGGGCAACAATATCGGTAAACGTACCGCCGCGGTCGATCCAGAATTGCCATCCAGTTTTACTCATGATTTCATTGTAACGGCATGCGGCGAACCCATGAGGGCGCCGCATGGAGGCGGCATCGGTCTTGCCGCATAATAGGCACCTCACGATACCCAGCAGCCACATGTTCAACGCCCCGCTGTCGCTCACGACCGAAACCGCCTTCGAGTTGCCTGCCTATCTTCATGAGTCGGGCGAGCACAACTCATGGGTGGAAGCGAACCTGCACGGCAAGGACGTTCATAGTTTTCTTGCAGGCCCTTGCTTTGATGCCGATGCAAGACTGTGGGTTGCGGACCTGCCCTTTGGCCGGATTTTTCGCATTACGCCCACCGGCGAATGGGATCTGATCTTTAAATACGATGGCTGGCCGAATAGCCTCAAGTTTCACCCGGATGGGCGGCTCATCATCGCTGATCATCGGCATGGCCTGCTGGCGCTGGATGTGGAATCTCGACGCGTCTCGCCTCTCATCACCCACCACCTCTCACAACGACTTCTGGGGGTGAGCGACCTGACATTCGCCGGCAACGGCGACCTTTATTTCAGCGACCAGGGGCAGAGCGGATTGCATGACCCGAGTGGCGCGGTGTATCGACTCAGGGCTGACGGCAGTGTGCAACAGTTGCTGACCGAAATTCCCGGCCCCGCCGGACTGGCACTGAGCGGGGACCAGAATTTCCTGTTGGTGGCCGTGACCCGCGACAACTCGATTTGGCGCCTGCCGCTGGTTGATGGCGGCGCATCCAGAGTCGGCAAGTTTGTCCAACTGTCCGGCGGCACCGGCCCCGGCGGGGTCACCACCGACAGCGATGACAACCTCTATGTTGCCCACCACGGGCTCGGATGCGTATGGCAATTCGACAAGCGCGGCGAGGCCAGGTACCGAATCGATTCTTCGCGCGGCGACTGGACGACCCACCTCGTCAAACATCCGCATCAGCCGAATGAGCTGTTCATTACCGAATCGCAAACCGGCACCGTGCTCAAGGCCACGTTGCCGCTTTACTGAACATGGACAAGAAGCCATTGGCGCCCGAAGGCGCGCACCTGAGTTTCAGGAACGAAATGAGCTACGGGGATTATCTCGGGCTCGACCAATTGCTCGCTGCGCAAAGGCCGCGTTCGGCTGAGCACAACGAGATGCTCTTCATCATCCAGCACCAGACCACTGAGTTGTGGATGAAGCTGATGCTGCATGAATTGCTGGCTGCGCGCCAGCAGGTAATCAGTGGTGATCTCTCGCCGGCTTTCAAGATGCTGGCCCGCGTATCTAGAATCATGAACAACCTGATCCAGGCCTGGGACATTCTCTCGACACTCACGCCGACCGAATATTCGGCGTTTCGCGAGAGCCTTGGCAAGTCGTCGGGCTTTCAATCGCACCAGTACCGGGCGCTGGAGTTCGTGTTCGGCAACAAGAATGCCGCGTTGCTGAAGCCATTTGAACATCGGCCCGAAATCCACGCGATGCTGTCGGCGCTGCTCAATGGTCCCTCGCTCTATGACGAGGCGATTCGCCTGCTGGGCAGGCGCGGATTCACGCTGGACGCGGCCACCACGGAACGCGACTGGTCCGCGCCTTATGTAAGCAATGTGTCGGTGATGGCGGCGTGGCGCGAGGTCTACGCGCATTCAAAGAAACATTGGGACCTGTATGAACTCGCGGAAAAACTGGTCGACCTCGAGGACTATGTCCGGCAATGGCGGCACCGCCACGTCACCACGGTGCAGCGTGTCATCGGCTTCAAGCGCGGCACCGGCGGGACAGCGGGCGTTGGCTACCTGAAGGCGATGCTGGAGGTGCGCCTGTTTCCGGAGTTATGGGACTTGCGGACGGAGCTCTGAGAATAGATCAAAGGCATGCATCCTCCCGCCAACATCGAGTTGCAAATCGCGAACGAGGCGGATCGAACCTGCATCGAGATGCTCATGCAGTTCTACCACTACGATGCAAGCGAATGGATTTCGCTTGATGTGACCGACAGCGGTCGCTTTTCTTTCCGGTCGATTGATCGATTCTGGAACGAGGCTGGCCAGTTTCCGTTTCTCATTCGCGCGAATGGGGTCATCGCGGGCTTTGCCGTCGTGGACAAAGACGTCATCAGTCCCGGGACGGACTTTAACGTGGGGTACCTGTTTGTGTTGCGGCGATTTCGGGGACAAGGTGTTGGACGCGCGGCAGCGCGCGAGTTGTTCACCCGGATTCACGGGCAATGGGAGGTATACCAGGTCGATGAAAATCGCGCGGCCATCCAGTTTTGGCGGCGGGTCATCGCTGACTTTACCCAAGGTAAGTATTTGGAGCGCGCCATTCGGATCGATGATCAAAGCTGCATTCAGCAACAATTCCGCTCTTAGCTCGATATGTGTCTCATTGCATTTGCGTTGAAGGCTCATACGGACTATCCGCTCTTCGTGGCGGCGAACCGCGACGAGTGGCACGATCGGCCCGCCTCGCCCGCTACCTGGTGGGAGGACCACCCTGACATTCTTGCCGGACGCGACCTCAAGGCGGGAGGCACGTGGTTGGGAATTTCCAGGCGCGGCCGCTTCGCCGCGCTGACCAACTTTCGTGACCCATCTGATCGAAAGTCAGACGCGCCGTCGCGTGGACAACTCGTCAGCGATTTTCTGGCGGGCACAGAAAGCGTTCACGACTATCTGCGTCAACTACAGGTCATGGCACCGTTGTATCAGGGTTTCAATCTGCTGGTCGGTGATGGTGATGTGTTTCAATATTTCAGCAGTCGCACCGGCGAAATTCTCGCCGTGCCGCCGGGCGTGCATGCCCTTTCCAATCACACATTGAACGAGCCCTGGCCAAAAGTTGAAATGGCAAAGTCCGCTCTGGCCGCCGCGCTCCAGGCAGAAATGCCTGAAGATGCCCGTAAAGTGGCGATCTACGATTTTCTGTCGAATGACAGCAGGGCAACCAATGAACAACTCCCCAATACGGGGGTGGGACAGGAATGGGAACGCGTGCTGTCACCCGCGTTGATCGTGACCGAAAAGTACGGGACCCGATGTTCGACGTTTCTCAGCATTGCCCGCGGTGGCGAGGTGACATTTGAGGAGCGTTCGCGCGATCAGCGGGGAGTGGTGACCGGCATTGTCAGCCGACAATTCAGGTTAGCCTGATCGTGTCTCCAGTGCCCGTTTCCCCGAACCGGCCGCCGCTCGGCTCAGGCGATCAATGATCGCGTCCCACGCGGAGGTAGGCGGTGGCGCCTCCACCAGGATAACGCTGGTCTGCGCCGCGTCGAGCGTACGCAGATTGGCATAAAGACTCTGTGCGTATCCTGCCGGTTCGGACTCGGCAGAGATCCACACCAGTGGCCGGGCATTGCGTACTCCGACGCCGACCGGCGAGGGCCTGCCGCGCGGCTTGGTTGAGAAGGCCAGGACGGCAACACGCTTGCCGCCGCTCAGACAGGCATCCATTTCGGCTTGCAGAGCCGCGGCGTCCAGCAGTTTGAGCCGCGTCATCGGCGCATAGTGCGCGGCGAGCGATCCCGACACGCGCGGCATCGCCTGACCGGCGGCCGGGGCTTTGCTCGCCGGTACCTCGTCCGGCTGCAATGGTAATTCACCGATCACCGCGCGAATCATGTCCGGCGTAATCGCGCCCGGCCTCAGGATCACCGGGCGTTTCAGGGTCTTCATGCGCGACAGATCGAGGATCGTGGATTCAATGCCGACTTCGCACGCTCCGCCGTCGAGCACCAGAATTGCATCGCCGAACTCGTCACGTACATGCTGCGCGGTGGTCGGCGAGACATGGCCAAATCGATTGGCAGATGGCGCGGCAATGATGCCGCTACCGGCTTTGGCGAATGCCGCGAGCAACTTCTGGGCAAGCGGGTGCGCCGGGCTGCGGATGCCGACGGTACCCTGGCCGCCGGTCACGCTCAGCGGGATTCGTGCCGATTTCTTCAAAATCAGTGTGAGCGGACCGGGCCAGAAAGCGTCGGTCAGCTTCTTCGCGACCGGCGGGATGTCTATTGCCCATTTGGCGAGCGACGTGTCCTTGGCGACATGCACGATCAACGGGTGATTCGCCGGCCTTCCCTTGGCCTCGAAAATGCGCGCGACCGCCGCTTCGTTTGCGGCGTCGGCCCCCAAGCCATACACGGTCTCGGTCGGCAGCGCGATCAGTTCGCCGCGCAGAAGTGCTGTTATCGCCTGTTTCAGGATTTCCTTGCTGTCGCCCGCGCTCATGTTCACATTTTGCCTCAAGACCGGGCTGATAAAATGACAGCATGACCGACACTCATGGCGACTCTTTCCGCATTTCCGTCGCGCCGATGATGGACTGGACCGACCGGCACTGCCGCTATTTTCATCGACTGCTCAGCAGGCACACCCGCCTGTACACCGAGATGGTGACCACCGGGGCGCTGATTCATGGCGACCAGCCGCGCCACCTCGATTTCAATGCCGAAGAACACCCGGTCGCGCTGCAGCTCGGCGGCAGCGAGCCGGGAGACCTCGCCACTTGCGCCCGACTCGGCGAACGCTGGGGCTATGACGAGATCAACCTGAATTGCGGCTGCCCGTCGGAACGCGTGCAGCGCGGCAGCTTCGGCGCCTGCCTGATGGCCGAGCCACAATTGGTCGCCGACTGTGTAAAAGCGATGGTCGATGCCGTCGCGCTGCCGGTGACCGTCAAGCACCGCATCGGCATCGACAAGACTGACAGCTACGATTTCGTCCGCGATTTTGTCGGCACCGTCAGTGAAGCCGGCTGCGCGGTCTTCATCGTGCACGCTCGCAATGCCATTCTCAAGGGCCTCAGTCCCAAGCAAAACCGCGAAGTACCGCCGCTGAAATACGAGTATGTGTATCGCTTGAAGCAGGATTTTCCCGACTTGACGATGGTGATCAACGGCGGCATCACCACGTCCGCCGAAATTCACGGCCATCTCGAACATGTCGATGGCGTGATGCTCGGGCGAGAGGCGTATCACAACCCTTATTGGATGGCGACGTTTGATCGGGACTTTTTCCATGACGGCGACAAAACCGTTTCGCGGGAAGCGATCGAAGCGGCCCTGGCAATATACATTGCGAAGCAAACGCAATCAGGTGTAACGCAACATTCGATCACGCGACACACGCTTGGCCTGTATCGCGGCCTGCCCGGTGCACGCGCATGGCGGCGTTCCATGTCACAGCAGCCGGCGTGGTCTACGCTTTAATCTGGCACGAATGACTTTTGGGCAGACACGTTCTTCATCGCCTGCCGAGGCCAAGGCGGAAAGGGGACGCGGTTGATACTGACGAAGATTGCTTCCGGATTACCGCCCTCACCACGCCAGCAGCGCTTGCACCGGCCGCCCAGGCACCGCAAACCGCGACGCGTCCAGTTGCTCGATGCCGCGCCGGCCATCATTGTTCAGGTCAAACCGCCGGCACGCCTTGGAAAAACGTTGTTCGAGCAGGCGCGCGAACATGCCCTCGCCCACCATGCGTGAACCGAAATTCGGATCGTTGTCGCGGCCACCGCGCATTTCCTGCACGCGCGACATGACATGCGCGGCTTTGAGCGGGAAATGATTCTCCAGCCAGTTGCGGAACAGTTCCTTCAATTCCCAAGGCAGCCGCAGCAGGATGTAGCCGGCGGACGTGGCGCCCATGGTGCGCCCCGCTTCCAGCAGTGATTCCAGCTCGTGATCGGTCAGGAAAGGAATCACCGGCGCCACATTGATGCCGACCGGAATGCCCGCGTCCGCCAGGCGCTTGATGGTTTGCATGCGGCGCGCCGGCGCGGCGGTGCGCGGCTCAAGATAGCGCGAGACATGATGGTCCTGGGTGGTAATGGAAATCGTCACATGAACCAGGTTGCGCGCGCTCAGGCGCTGCAGGATATCGATGTCACGCTCGACCAGTGAGGACTTGGTAATCAAACCGACCGGCTGGTTGAATTCCGCCGCAATTTCCAGCAGTTGCCGGGTCAGCTGTAATGTTCGTTCGCAAGGTTGGTAGGCATCGGTATTGACGCCGATGCTGATGACATCAGACTGGAAACCGGGTTTCGACAGCTCCGCCCGAAATAGTGCCGGCGCATTCATCTTGGCAAACAGGCGCGTCTCGAAATCCAGCCCGGGCGAAAGGCCGAGGTATGCGTGCGACGGACGCGCGAAACAGTAGATGCAGCCATGTTCGCAGCCACGATAGGGATTCACGGAGTATCGAAACGGGATATCCGGCGAATCATTGCGGGAAATGATGCTCTTTGCCGTCTCGTGCGTAATCACGCTTTTCAGCTTGACGTCTTCTTCCGCGTCAGCCACCCAACCATCGGTGCAGGCCTCGCGCTGCCATTTTTCAAAACGCCCTTCAATGTTCAGGGCCGCACCTCGACCCTTGTGAATCTGGTCGCGTTGAAATCCGCTCGCATGATTGGTCAGCCGCATCGACATTGTCGTTCCCGTTCCAGAATACGATAACTGTATATTAATACAGTCTTTGTGTTTTGTGGGGGATTTCTTGAATGTGGCCGGCCGATGTCGGTCTGCCCAGGCTGCGACGCGCCGCCGGCAATTCCCGCCACAGCGAGGCCCGGTATGCAGCGACGCGCCGGCAGGCTAATCCCTTGCGTTCCCTTTCTCGCCGGCGCCCAGTTGGTACCAGTCAATGCGACGGGTGAGTACCATGATCGCCGCCAAGGCAACGAACAGCAGGAACGATCCCAGCATCAAGGCGTTATCTTCCGACAGCAGCAAGCCGTAAAGTACGCCGTAAAGCATGGCGAGCTTGACGCTAAACGCCACGCCGCGGCGCCAGCCGCCCAGCACATGTGAAAGGTAGTAGCCGATGAGCAATACGCAGCAACCACTGGCAGCAAGATAGGCGTACCAGAATTTGAAGTGTTCGGAAAGGCTGACCAGCAACAGGAAGAAAACCGCGAGGGCGAGCCCCACCAGCCCATATTGCAACGGGTGAATTCGCAAGTCCTGCAAGATTTCAAAAAGGAAGAAAGCTGCAAACGTGAGGGCAATAAACAGCACGCCGTATTTCACGGCGCGCTCGGCCTGTTGGTATATGTTGACCGGATCGATGAACGAAACATCAAATGCCTCGAGCGAAGCCGGATCTTTCAGCCCTTGCCGGAGCAAGTCGCCATTCTTGCTGGCGAGGTGCGATATTTCCCAGCGTGCGTTGAATCCCTTTTCATCGATTTGCCGGGACTGGGGCAGAAAGCGCCCACCGAAATTCGGATGCGGCCACGTCGCGCGCAGTTGCACCACCGTCGACTTGCCGGTCGGCGCAAATGCAAGCGATCGCGTGCCGGCCAGTTCCAGGCTCACCGTCGCGTCATATTGACGAGCGCCTGCTCCGACCAGATTGCCGATGTCTGCGTGCAAGCCATCACCCAGACCAGCCAGCTTCGCGCCATTTGTTACCTTGAGGTCGTGTCCATCCCACGAAATCACTGGCGTTCCGCGCAGGCCTCGAAGGTCGCATAAGCCAAATGAAAGATACGCATTGCCGATCCTGATCAGGGACGGGTCGACGTCAATCCCCAAATTGGCCGGCACATCGAAGCGCGCGCGCCAGACACCGTTGGTCTGGTACACCAGCGATTTGTAGAGCCCCTTGTATTTCGCCTCCACATCGGCCGTGCCTTCGTAGACCAATTGTTCCGGAACAAGTACTGCCTGCCGTTGGTGTTCAGTGGTTCGTCTATTTTCCTTGCCTCGTTCATCCACGCTGACGACATACTCACGTTCCACATACGGAATCACCAGTAGCGGTCCTGCCAGTCGCTGCGGTCCGGCAAAACTGCCCGCGATGGTTGTTTCAACCTGCTGTTGCAAGCGCTGGCGTTCCGCGACAATTCCACCGATCATTCCCAGCGGGACGAGCAAAAGGATCATGAGGAAGGCAACCGACGTCACGCGCAAGAGAAGCGCTTTCTGCATTTTGTACTCCCGATCTTCCGTATTGGCCCAGAGGACGCCTGCGCTCCGCAAAGGAGGAGTGGCCATGAACGCAGGCGTCCAGCTCCGGGGTTGGGGTGGCGGTTGCCGTATTGCAATATTCGCGGACAAAACGCTTCAGGGTGCCCAGGCCAGGTGAAGAACGGCTCCGGGAAGGATCCCGTCGGTTGCCCATGAAAATCCTTCAATGCGGGAATTCGATATTTCGAGGTCGGCATCGAAT
The DNA here is from genome assembly GCA_031404095.1 of Betaproteobacteria bacterium. Classification (GTDB taxonomy): domain Bacteria; phylum Pseudomonadota; class Gammaproteobacteria; order Burkholderiales; family Usitatibacteraceae; genus UKL13-2. Next base: position 8,720 of record JANNGY010000626.1, read on the forward strand.
GGCAGCCCCAGCACTCGAGAAGGCTTGCCGCCTGTCCACGCCACCCACACGGCGCCGCGGATCGGTGGCGTTGCGATGACCATCGACGAATCGAATGCGCTCGTGATTTCAACAGAACTGCGCAGCGTCATTTCATGTTCGTCCGGCACCTCGAGTGGCAGGATGAATGTCTGCCCGCTGGCGGTCCCATCAAGCACCAGCGCATAGGTATAGGTATAGGCAATGGTCAATAGCTCACCGGATTTCAATCCGACAATGGGACTGGTCACCACGGTGCCGTGCGTCGTAAACGAGGTAAGGATTTGTTTGCTGGTCAAGGACAGATACTCGGCTGTCGTGAGCCGCTGGTACGCCTCGGCGCTGATCAGATGGCCGGACCAATCTTGCCGCAGGGACTGTGCTGACAAACTCCTCATGCGCGCACCTTTCATCAATTGCACATGAAAGGTGGCAACGTCGGTCGCCTCGTCGGGCAGCTGATAAGCCTGCATGACGCGAACGTCGACTTGATTGCCATTGATGCGCACCTGCCAATCGCGCTCGAATGCGCTCAACGGAATCCGAGTGCATCCGTCTCCCAGCAAGACGATACCGGGCATCGGGGCGAGGTCGCGGGTTTCCACGTCATCGGATTCAATGGCGAGCGACACAACCGCGTCGACGGCTCCTTGTTGGAGCCGCCGCGCTTCGGCGCTGCCGGCCAGCAGCAATGTAATGCCGGCGGCGGCGATACTTACCGCCAGGCCGGCCAGAATCGCCGCGCCGAGCATTAACAAAAAGTCCCAGATCACGACTCGCATTGGGTTGGCGCCCACTTGCCGTGGTGCGTGCCTGCTTTCCCGGATCAATTTCAATTCAGCCTCCATGAGTTGACTGCAACATCGATATTGAGCAACTCGATCCGGGCAGCATCAGGAGGAAATTGTGACGCGCTCCGGAACAAATGTGGCTAAAAGATGATCTGTAAAAAGTGCCCATGATGCCGGACGGACTGTCAGGTATAGTCCGGGCATCAGGAGAATGGAAATCCAATGAAACGCATAGCCATTGTCGAAGACGACGCCGCCATCCGCCAGAATTACAGTGACGCGCTGAAGCGCAGCGGCTATGAAGTGGAGACCTACGCTGATCGCGCGGAGGCGACGGCCGCATTCAAGACCCGCCTGCCGGATATCGCCATTCTCGACATCGGCCTCAACGGCGAGATCGACGGCGGCTTTGACTTGTGCCGCGACTTGCGGGCGCTCTCGGCAACGCTGCCGATTATTTTTCTGTCCGCGCGGGACAGCGATTTTGATGTCGTGTCAGGCTTGCGACTGGGCGCCGATGACTATGTCACCAAGGAAGTCAGCATGCCCCACCTTCTGGCACGGATTGCGGCGTTGTTTCGCCGCCTTGATGCTGCCAGGCAGCCATCGCGCGCGGAGGATATCCTCCATCGCGACGAACTGATTCTGGATATCAACCAGCTGGCCGTCACATGGAAAGGAAAAGGGGTCGGCCTGACGGTCACCGAATTCTGGATGATTCATGCGTTGGTGAAATTTCCGGGACATGTGAAAAACCGGGATCAGTTGATGCGCGAAGCAGAACTGACCGTTGACGACAACACGATCACGTCTCATCTCAAACGCATCCGCAAGAAATTCGTGGCGGTTGATGCATCGTTTGATGAAATTGAAACGGTGTACGGCATGGGTTACCGCTGGCATGCGGTGTAGGGAGGTAAATCGGATTCGACCGACCTGTGTCCGGGTTTCCAATGGCGCAGCGGGCACCGGCGGGATCGGTGATTTTCAGTCGCCATTTCACATCCGAATTCCTTGCAGCGCGGTTCGCCGGCCCGGGTGATGGCGCGTCTGCCCTTCTTTCGGAGTATCCGGGCGAAGTTGCTTCTGATTGCACTTCTGTTGCTGCTAATCCCGCTCATCGGCTTTCAGTTCATTCAGCAAATGGACGGATTTCTGCGCACTGGCCAGGAACAGGTCCTGGTAAGCGCGGCAAGACTCTTGTCTGCGACTTTGTCTGACCGGCCGCGGCTGTTTCAAGCCGGCAGCGGCGCGGATGCCGCCGAGGAGGTAGAGCGCCGGCGCCTGGTTGCGTTATTTGGTAGTGCCGATCCCGAAATTGCTGCCAATCTCGGTGTTGCCTACGTGCCTTCAGAGGAAATCGAGCGCGTCCTCAACGTGGTCGCCAGCAGTGCATCGCGCATCTGGGTCGTCAATTCGCATTCGCAGGTAAGGGGCCTCGCTGGAGTCTTGACCAACCGCCACGACAGCGGAGCCGGCGCCGGACGTACCAGTCTGTTCGCCGACGTGTACGCAGGCCTGATTCGTCCCGTTGCCAGGGTCGTGGCAGCCGATCCCGCCATCCCTGCCCATGAGGATGCCGCCCTTGCCCAGCGCGCCGTCATGTCGCAAGTTGATCGTGCGTTGGTCGGCGAAGCCAACGCTCATTGGCGCCGCACGAGCAATAGCTCAAGCGTCATCCTTTCGGTCGCGCAACCGGTCTGGCAGGGAGACAATATTGTCGGTGCGGTTGTGCTGGAAGAAACCACCGGCAGCAGTCAATCCATCAAGTTCGCGGCACTCGAGTCATTGCTGGCATCGACCATGATCGTGTTTCTGATCGGATTCGTGGCCCTGCTCGGGTTTGCCTGGCGGTTGGCATCTCGTGTGCGACGGTTGCAGGCTGAGGCCGATGGCGCCATTGACCCGCATGGGCGGATTTCGGGACGAATCTCGGGCTTCGGCGGCACCGATGAAGTCGCTGCGCTGGCACATACCCTGGATGGAACACTGCAGCGACTGAGCCGGTACAACGGCTACCTTGAGCAGATGGCAGCAAAGCTATCGCACGAGTTGCGAACCCCTGTCGCAGTCGTACGCTCCTCACTGGATAATCTGCGGGAGAGCGGCTTGTCGGAGAAGAACAGACTCTATGTCGAACGCGCAGATGACGGGGTTCGGCGCTTGTCTGCTCTTATTTCCCGAATGGCAGAAGCAACCCAGCTTGAGGGCATGCTGCAAACAGAGGACATGGAGCGCTTCGACCTCGAAAAATTAGTTCGGGGAAGTGTTGAAGGTTACGGCATGGCTTACGCGCCCGCCCAATTCAGGCTGGATATGAAGGTGGGCGGGCCGCTTTTGATGCACGGTATTCCCGATGCCATCGCCCAAATGCTCGACAAACTTGTACAGAATTCAGTCGATTTTGCGACGCCGAGTACGCCAATTGTCGTTACCTTAGGCGCCACTTCTCGGCAAGCGCTTGTTTCCGTCGAAAATTTCGGGCCGCCACTGACGGAAGCAGTTTCCGCCAACCTATTTGTGTCAATGGTTTCAGCGCGCAGGCAAAATGAATTGCAACCAGGTCACCTTGGTCTCGGCTTGTATATTGTGCGGATCATTGCCGAATTTCACGGCGGCACCATCACAGCCGAAAACATGTCCCGCTCCGAAGGCGTCCGCTTCATTGTTGCCTTTCCACTTGGCGACCGCGGGCAGTGAACAGGCTTTTCAAAGACAAACGCCCCGAAGGGAGACCCTTCGGGGCGTTTGTCTTTGTAAGGTCTTGGCGATGACCTACTTTCGCACGGGTAAGACCGCACTATCATCGGCGCAACGTCGTTTCACGGTCCTGTTCGGGATGGGAAGGGGTGGGTCCAACGCGCTATGGTCGCCAAGAATTCGGGAGTTGTCCGTTCCGAGCGCTGTCACT
>JANNGY010000627.1:0-4216 GCA_031404095.1 Betaproteobacteria bacterium
CTCATGTCACTCGGTTAAGCACGTGACGCCCCGGAAAACGGATTGTAGGATGGGTGGAGCGTAGCGATACCCATCGTTCTTGCAAGTGGACATGATGGGTATCGCTACGCTCCACCCATCCTACGAAACTGGCGCTACGGCTTTAACCGAGTGACATGAGGGTCACATACCATTTAATCTCTCGCTAGCAAACACTCATTGCCGGTTTACGCATCTGCCAAACTTAACAGGAGCCATGAAAATGGATGGAAAGCAAACGGGTCAGGCTCGAATTTCCAACGAGACCCTAGCGTCTACGTGCCTTTTCACCCCTTTCTGCGCCAAACGGCGCGCCAGCGCTAGAGTTTGACAATCATTAGGTGGCAAGCAGACAGCAGGGAATAATTCCGACCACGGAGCATTTCGACGATGCGCAAATTTCTGTTGTTGCTGATCACCTGGTCCGCCTTGGCGGTGGCACAAACGCCCGTGCTCGACGAAGTGAAGCCCAACGGCATGAAGGTCCGGATGACGGTCCACAAGGACGAGAATCACAACTCGGTCAGGATTCCCGCCTTGTCCGCCGGGCTCTATTGGGTCTATGGCCCGCCGTAGGGCGCGCAAGCACCAGGCACCGGGAAATAATCGGGGACAGCTCAGGCACCATTTTTCCGGCCGCGCTACCTGAATTGGCGATTGAGCCAAGTTTCTTAATTCTCATTTTTTAATTGTGCGGGTATAGCCAATCATGGAAACGACACCTACCACTCAAGTCGCCGGGAAATCGTGGTGGCTATCCCCTCTCGGGTTGCTTCTCATCGCAGGCGTTTTTTCCAGTGCATGGGCCTGGGTGCTCATCGCCGCGCCTGTAGCGACGCTCAGTAACCTCGGGAAGCATGTCGGGCATTTTGGCCTGCTATACATGCATATGCTCGGCGGGACCATCATGCTGTTCTGTGGCGCAATCAACTTGTATATCGGCGCTACGCGCAGGCACTTCAAATTTCACAAGCTCGTGGGGCGGACTTATCTTATCGGCGGTTCGATGGGCGCAATCATTGCCATCGTCATTGCGCTTGGGCCGGCCCACAAAACTGCCGGCGCCGCCATGTTCACCAATCTCAGCACCTCGCTATCCGTGCTTGCGATCGCCTGGTTGGCCGCTGCCGGCATGGCATATCGTGCGGTTCGCAACAGACGCTATGATTCACATCGCGATTGGATAATTCGCAGCTATGTGCTCGCCTGGGCATTTGTGTTTTGCCGGCTCGCGAGTCGGGTCCCGACCGTGGCTGAATTGGGCGAAGGCCAGGCCTTCATTTGGCTGTCGTGGGTCGGTCCGCTTGTCGCTTGCGAAATTGCATTGCAGTGGCGCGCCGGGTCCAAAGTCTTGACCAAGCCATAGGCGATTTGCAATCCAAAGAATCAAAGGGGCTCGCATTTCCACTGGGCGCTGAAAATATCGACCGCGGCCACGTTAGCTTGCTATGAATTTCGCAAAGGCGGATAGGTGGATACGTCCGAACAATCGCCATTGTGCTAGCGTTACCCATCTCCACCCTCCCGCCACGCCCAATGGAAATCTCCCCCGCCAAACTGACCCTCATCGTCATCGCCTCCATCATCGTCGGCATCGCCATTTCGATCGTCGGCGGATTCGTGTTTGTGTATTCGATGTTTGATACCGGACGCAGCGTGAGTTTTGGCGACGACACCAAGCGGAAGGTCGTCGCATCGGCACCTTATGACGCGGCCGCACGGGGCTTCCTGGACACGACCAACATGACTTGGGGCGATACGCCATCGCATAACGTGCCGCAGCTCGCGACTGGTGACGCGCGCATTGTCGGGACAACGAAGGTAGATGGCCAGCCGCTGGCGGGCTTGCGCCTTCGGTTCAATCTGAACAGCAAGGTGATTTCAAGCTGGGCAGTGACGGACGCAGCAGGCCGCTATGAAATCTCCGTACCCCCGGGAAAGTACGTCGTCAGCGGCTTTGAGTTCGACCGCGACACAGCCAACAAGCTGTTGCCCGGCAAGATCATGCGGTCGGGATGCCTGCCAATCCGTTGCGGCGAGGAGCGGACGCCATTCGAGGCACTAGCGGCAAAGCCTGGTGCAGGAATCAATTTTGAATTCATCAATCCGGTGGAACTGCTCGCCCCCGAAGGTGAAGTAGCGATCAGCAGTGAACTCATGGCGCGCTGGAAACCCTATCCGGGCGCCGCGCGCTATCGCATCAGCTTGCATGAGACGCCGCCGCGAATGACAGGCGGCACATCAGTCCCTGTATTTGATTGGAAGGCGCGCCCCGAAGTGACGAGCGATTCGCTGGACCTCATCAAGGCCGGACTTGTACCAAAGCCCGACCAGGACTATTCCATCAGGATTGAAGCACTTGATGATAAAGGCGCCATCATTTCCGAAAGCCCATCGATGATGGGACAGGGGTATTTTCGGTTGGTGAAAAAGTCGTAGCCTCCCTAGAAAAACAATTGTGGTCATTTATTTTCTCTCCAGCAAACACTTATTGCCGGATTACGCATCTGGCAAATTTCACAGGAGCCATGAAAATGGAAGAGCGGCCAAATTTCATTCGCCATTGGCGTGACTTGGAGAAACCCGATAGCAGCCACTATCCCGGCAGCGAAGAGCTTCTCGCCATCGGCGCGCCGATCGGCCAGCTGCTGGGACTGACGCGCATCGGCATTCATCATGAGCGCCTTCCGCCCGGGCGGCGCACGTCGTACCCGCACGCTGAAAGTGCCGAGGAAGAATTCGTCTATGTCCTGGAGGGCCATCCCGATGTCTGGATCGATGGCACGCTGCATCCACTGGAGCCGGGCGACGCCGTCGGATTCCCCGCGGGCACGGGGATCTGCCATACATTCCTGAACAATACTGATGCGGAGGTCATGCTCCTGACCATTGGCGAGAAACCCAAGCCGGAGAATCGGATTCACTATCCGATGAATCCTGAACATGAAAGAACCCGCAAAGACGCATGGACCGATGTCACGCCAAGGGTACTGGGTGGCCACGACGGGAAGGCGCGAGCGGGCACGTCAACGGGCTCCTCGCAAGCCTGACCATTCCGCGGGTCGGTAAGCAAGTTAGATTGGGTCAGTCACCATTCATCGCCCAGCACCCCACATCGTAAATCGCCATTTGACGCGCCTTTCCAGCTTATTTCGGCCTGAAGGGCGCGCCAGTGCTAGAGTTTCATCGCATTGTGGCAAACGAATAAATAGAATAAATAGGGTCAGACACCATTTTCCGCCGCGGCCACGCGCTCGATGGCCCAGCGCGCCAATCGCCGCGCCAGCGGCGCGGCCAGCAGCACGCTGGGAAACGCCACCAGCCACGACGTCATCCATGCCTGCAACCAGAGGCTCAGGAATCCGGCGGCCGGTCCCAGGGCGCTCCACGTGGCAATCCCGGAGATGAGGCCAGACATCAGCCCCGAGAGAATGAGGCCGAAGACAATCGGTTCGTGTTTTTGCGTAATCATGATCGATGTCTTTCTTAGTTGGCGGCGAGTTCAAGAGACATGACACTCGCCGCCGGTGTCGCGGACATTGGCGCGGGCATTGACGAAGGCGTCTGCCGTTCATTCAGCCGCAATAGTGCCGTTGCAAAGTGTGCCCCGAACAGCCTCGCGGTCTTGATGTCGCCCGGCGCGAATTCGTGGGCCGGTGCATTGTGGCCCGCCTGTGCCATCAGGCCGGTCCATGACCCCAGTCGGTTGGGGGCCTCCTCGTAAGGGGTGCCGGTGTGCTGCTCGGGCATCACCGGGTTGCCGGCCCACAGCATCCCGTGCTGCATCGAGAACACCACCATCGACAGCAACGTGGATTGCTTGTCGCCAGCGGGCAGGGTTGAAACCGTGAACCCCGCGGCCAGCCGGCCCTTGAGCGACTGGTGGCGCCACATCCTGCCGGTGGCATCCATGAAGGTCTTGAACACGCCGGAAACGCCGCCGAGGTAGGTCGGCGATCCCCAGATGAGGCCGTCGAATTCCAGCAGCCGTTCTGGCGAACCGGTCAGGTCTTCGGCCTTGAGCAACGTGGCGTCGATGTGCGGCACGCTACGCAGGCCTTCGACCACCTGCTGGGCGATGAAGGCGGTATGGCCGTGCGCGCTGTTATACACCACGGCGACCTTTTTCAGGGGCGTGCGTTTCGGGGGAAGTGAATGGGTTGTCATGATGAATGCCTCACAAAATGGGTTGAACAAG
>JANNGY010000628.1:0-2649 GCA_031404095.1 Betaproteobacteria bacterium
CGGGGTGCGCGAGTCGCAGGGCTTGATCAATGCGCTCATTGCACGCGAAGCGACCCGCGGCATCGCATCGGACCAGATCGTCATCGCCGGCTTTTCGCAGGGCGGCGCAATTGCCCTGCAAACCGCGCTGCGTTACCCGCAACCGCTGGCGGGGATCCTCGCTCTTTCAACCTATCTCACACTCGATGCCTCATTGACAGCGGAGCGCACGGCGGTCAATGCGAATATCCCGATCCTGATGGCTCACGGCTCGCAGGATCCGGTGGTGCCGTTGCCGCTGGCCCGCACCTCGCGCAGCAAGCTCGAGGCATTGGGTTACAAAGTGGAGTGGCGCGAATACCCGATGCAGCACAGCGTCTGCATGGAAGAAGTGGCCGACATCGGCGCGTGGCTGGCGCAGCGCTTCCGCTCGCCGATCATCCTCGCGTAACGGCCGCGCAATTCGATTTCCCGCCCAAAAACAACATGTCATCCTGAGCGACGCGAAGGATCTCGTCGCAACCAGATCCTTCGCTTTGCTCAGGATGACAACTTAAAATAGCTACTTGGGCGCTGGTGTCGCCAGCGGCTTGCCTTTCTCGACCACGTAGGTTGCCAGCACCTTCGCCGCCGCGCCACCGTGCGCCTTGGCATCGTGAATCTTGCCGGCGGGAATGAAGTAACTGTCGCCGGCCTTGAGCGTGCGCGGGGCCTCGCCGTCTATCTCCAGCAGCGTCGTCCCTTCGATCACGTAGCCGGTCTCGGGGCCATTGTGGAAGTGGCGCCCGGCGGCACCGCCCGCGGCAATTTCGGCGAGGCCAAGCACTACTTCGCGCGCACCTTCGGCCGGCACGTCGCCCTTTTGCAGCATGGTTCGCTTGATACCCGGCGCCTGGGCAACGGCAATACCGGCGGCGAGCAACAATGGCAAGATGAATGTCCAATTGAGTTTCATGCGTATGCCCCTGCTGGTTGATCATGCCACCTGGATTTTCGACAGCACTTCGCGCAACTTTGTCGGCAGGCGCACCGGCCGGCGCGTTTCGCGGCCCACATACACATGCACGAAATGCCCCTGTGCGATCGCTTCGTCGACGCCTTCGCGAAACAGGGCGATTTCGTAGCGCACGCTGCTATTGCCCAGGCGCGCCACGCGCAAGCCGGCTTCCAGCTTCTCGGGAAAGGCGGCCGAGGCAAAATAATTGCAGCCGGTCTCGACCACCAGGCCGATCACCGGACTGGTTTCGATGTCCAGCACGCCGCGGGTGATCAGGTACTGGTTCACGACCGTATCGAAATACGAATAGAACACGACATTGTTGAGGTGCCCGTAGGAGTCGTTGTCGCTCCAGCGCGTGTCGATGGGCAGGAAATGCGGAAAGTCGGCGCGCTGCAGGGCCTGGGATCGGTTGTCGGTATCAGCCATTCTTGATGGTTTCCATTTGGATGGTTCGGCCCGGGTCGAATTTGACGTGCGGGATCACGGTCGGCAGCGGGCAGGCACTGGCGTCGAAAAAAATGGAAATCTCATCGCGGCGTTTGATCACGTCCTGATATCCCATCTCGATCAACGCCTGACAGTAACGCTTGTCGAACAGCATGTAACTGGCCAGCGTTGCGCCGCCGCGGCGCATCGCGCCAATGGTACGCATCAGGCCGCGAATGGTCCATGGCAAATCACGCACGTGCTCAAAGGCGAGCGTTTCGAGGGGTTCCTGAGGGCAGGCGACACAGACGTCGACGTGATGCAGGTTCATGCCCGAGGCCTTGAGCTTGCCGTGGTCGACGACGGTCAGGGTCGAGTTGATACGCTGCAACAACTCGATATCGACCGCCAGCGTATCCAGGAAAATCGATGCCATGGCGTGGCCGGCAATTTGCGCCAGCGAGGGGTACTCGTCGCCTGTCAGGCGCTCGGGAATATCCTTGACCAGTTTGGCGGTGCCAACTACGAACACGCGCTCGGCCCCCAGATGCAGCGCAGGGCTGCACGGCGCCATCTGCCGGATCGAACCGTCGCCGAAGAACTCGCGGTTGATCTTCATCGCCGGGAACGCAAATGGAATGGCCGACGACGCCATCAGGTGCTCGACCCGCAACTGGCTCACGCGGATGCCGACGCGCTGGGAACGCCGCCAGCCCTGGAATTCGGGGGCCGCCTGGAAAAAGGCGCAATTCTGCCCGGACGTGTATCCGGCCGCCGTCACCGAGACCGCGCGCAGCACGCCGCTTTCGAGATGGCCGGCGATTTTCGGCAAGTCAACGTGGCGGGCGATCAGGTCGGCAAGCGGCGAGTTGTCGAACAGCGAAACGCGATGGTTCTTGGTAATCGCGCCAAACAGGAAGGCAGACAGCCACTTGAGGCTGTTGCGCGCCACGCCCGGAAAATCCGTGCGATAGACCTTGTCCGGCGTGAAGTTGCTCCAGACATCGATCAGCGTCTCAACGCCGCGCGCGAAATTATCGGCGTGCACCGCCAGCACGGCGGCGTTGATCGCGCCCGCCGACGTGCCGGTGATGATCGGAAACGGATTCTCTTCCGGATGACCGAGGATCTCGGACAGCGCCTTGAGCACGCCCACCTGGTAAGCCGCGCGCGCGCCGCCGCCTTGCAGCACCAGCGCGATGCCGGGATGGCGGGCGTTGCGATCGCTACGGATTTGCGGCCCC
>JANNGY010000629.1:0-7014 GCA_031404095.1 Betaproteobacteria bacterium
GGTATGCTTCGGTGAGTTGGGCATTCAGTGATTGGCGGGTCATCGGTTTGCCCGCCGTTGTGCTTGATCAATTCCGGGAGAAAACATGAAGATAATACTTGCCGCGGCAGCACAGATGCTTGGCGTGTGGACCGTCATCGCCGTTGCCCAAACCCCACCTTCACCCACCACCATGCCCACACCGCCCGCGTCACCCGTCAAGCCACCCGCATCGTCGGCCGCACCCGCATCGGCCGAACCCGCGCCGGCCGAATCCGCACCGGCGCCGGCAGATCCCACCGCGGCGCCAAGGACCGGCGTCGTTGAAGGTACACTGGTGCAAACGCAACGAGTCGAGGGCGACAGGGCGTCGTTTGTGTGGGTATGCACCTACCGCGTCGCTGGTGCGCGGCGCAGCGTGCAACTCGATGCGAGTTGCCCGTCAACCATGCCCTTCAAGATCAAGCGTTAGCCGGGATTGCGGCTTGAACCCGGGGCCGATTGAGTGGCACAACAAGGCGAAAGAATCCTGCCGTCGTGGCGCCGCAACCGAAGGCGCCCGCCCATGACTCATCACTGGACCGCACACACGCGGCGCGCATTGTGGCTCGTCGCCGGCTGGCTGGCGCTGCTGCTTGGCATTGTCGGTATCTTCCTGCCGTTGTTGCCGACGACCCCCTTTGTCCTGTTAGCGGCGTTTTGTTTTTCGCGCGGCAGCGAGACCTGGGAACGCTGGTTGCTGCGGCATCCGCGCTATGGGCCGATAGTGAAAAACTGGCGCGAGCACCGCGCGGTGCCATTGCGCGCCAAGCAACTTGCCACGATCATGATGGCGTTGAGCTCAGTGTGGTCGTGGTGGATACTGCCGCCGCAATGGGGCTGGCTGCCGGCGGCCTGCTGCGCCGTGGTGGCGACCTGGTTGTGGAGCCTGCCGAATCGTTAGGCGGCCCTGGCAGCCTGTGAGAAAATTCAGCGCAGACGTGTCTGATTCGATCAGGCAACTGCAGTTCGCCGTCGGTCGCAACTACTATTGTGTCCCCAAGTCGTGCATGTGGGGGAATCAACAGGGATGACATCGCCATGCCCATGCTGAAAAATCCGGCAACTGTCTTTTGCATTCATGTTTGCGGCGGCCATCGTGGCGTCGGCCGGCGCGCAGTCGCCATCCAAACAGGACGTTGCGCCTTCCCCGCCGGCAATTTCAGCCGCCGCCGCATCTGCTGCCGCGCCGAACGATGACGCAAGGCTGGTCGTGTTCAATCGCGAAATCGCCGTATTTCGCAGCGCGCTGCTGGGTGTTTCCGCCGCCGACCGCGCGCGCCGAGCGCAACCGCGCATTGAGGAACTGCTGAAGCTTGCCGGCCCGCAAGCGGTAACCACGCAGGCCTCACCGTTAGGCATGCTGATCCAGGTGGATGGCGCGACCGCTTTTGCGATTGCGCCGCAAGATGCCGATCCGCTGCTGTAGGAGACCATGGAGGGGTTGGCAAAACGCGCCGCCGCCGCCGCGCTGGAAAAAGTCATCGCCGATACCCGCGAGAGCCGGAGTATCGACCAGATCATGCGCTCCGTGGCAATCGCCCTTGCGGCGACTGCCGTGTTTGTCGGCCTGCTGTGGGCCTTGGGACGCGTGCGGAAATTCTCCCAGGCCAAACTGGTCGGCCTCGGAATGAGGCATGCGCGTCGCCTGGATATTGGCGGCGTCGAAGACGTGTTGCAGGACCGCGTGGCCGACATGGTGCTGTTCGCCTTGTTCGCCCTGTACTGGGGCATCGCTTTTCTGCTGGCTTACGAATGGATCAGCCTGGTCCTTGCGCAATTTCCGTATACGCGGACATGGGGCGAGCAACTCAACGGCTTCCTGATCGGCGTCGTGGTGCGGCTTGCCGGCGCAATTGTCGGCGCCGTCCCGGATCTGATTACGGCGGCGGTCATTTTCCTGCTGGCGCGATTCGTCGACAAGTTTGTATGCAACTTTTTCGAGCGGGTGGCCGCCGGCCAGATCAAACTCCCCTGGCTCGATGCGGACCTGGCCACTCCGACCCGGCGCCTTTGCCGCCTGGCATTGTGGCTGTTTGCGTTGGCGATGGCGTACCCGTACCCGCCCGGCGCGCAGACCGAAGCGTTCAAGGGCATTTCGGTGATGGTCGGTCTGATGATTTCGCTCGGCGCCTCCGGCCTGTTTGGGCAGGCGGTCAGCGGCCTGATCCTGACTTATACCCGGGTGTTCAGAAACGGCGAGTACGTGCGTATCGCGGAGCATGAGGGCACCGTGACGGAACTGCGCCTGTTCGCCACCCGCATCCGCACCGGCCTTGGCGAGGAATTGAGCTTGCCCAACACGCTGATCCTGAGTTCGGCCACCAAGAACTACTCGCGCGCGGTGGTGGGCGCGGGATTCGTCCTCGACACCACGGTGACGATTGGTTACGACACGCCGTGGCGCCAGGTATCGGCAATGCTGGTCGAGGCCGCGCTGCGCACCCCGGGCGTATTGACCGAACCGGCGCCGCAGGCGTTCCAGACGGCGCTGTCGGATTTCTATCCAGAGTACCGCCTGGTCTGCCAGGCGTTTCCCGAAGGTGCACGCCCACGTGCCGAGGTGCTGAGCACATTGCACAGTAATATCCAGGACGTCTTCAACGAGTATGGCGTGCAGATCATGTCGCCGCATTACTACCTGGACCCGGCCCAAGCCAAAATTGTGCCGAAGGAGAACTGGTTCCTGGCGCCGGCGAAGCGGCCGCCTGAATAGTCCCGCGCCCGATGGCGACGTTTCGCCCCCGCCGTTCTGCAACCCGTCGCTAAACCCTGTCGGATCCGGCAGCAGTTCCTAAAATGGTCTCATCACACCCGGGAGACCACAATGAACACAATGGCACGATTGGCTGGATGCAGCGTATTTACCGCAACTTTTACCGCGGCGACCCTTTGCGGCGCGATTGCCGGCGCGGCGCACGCCAGCGACACGGCTGAAGCCAGGTCCAGTCATTCTCAATCCTCATGGAACTGGAGTTTCGGCAACCGGGTGAGCTATGGCAACAACCAGACCCGCGGCTCCGGCGTGATCAAGGAGGAATCGCGCCCGGCAGCCGGTTTTTCGCGCCTGGTGATCGCCTTGCCGGCGACGGTGACGCTGTCGCAGGGCGCCAGTGAATCGCTGAGCATCGCCGCCGATGACAATCTGTTGCCGCTGATGGCCACACGGGTCGAGGGTGGCGATCTGATTGTTGAGGGCGACAAATCGCGCGGGTTTACCACCAAAAACGAAATCAGGATCCGCCTCACGGTCAAATCGCTCAACGCCATCACCATCAAGGGTTCCGGCGATGTTCTAGGCGATCAATTGAAGGGCGACAAGCTCGACATCGCCATCGCCGGCTCCGGTGATGTAAAATTCAAATCCATCCTCGTCGATAAGTTCAGGATCGGCATCAAGGGATCCGGCGACGTGACGATAGACAACCTCGAGAGCAAGTCCGTCGACACCTCCATTCATGGCTCAGGCGATATCCGCCTGGCGAAAGTACAGGCCGGTGCCGTCGCCATCTCCATCAAAGGTTCCGGCGATGTGTACGCGGCCGGAACGGCCGACAAGGTCGACATCGAAATCATGGGCAGCGGCGACGTCCGCACCCGCGATCTCGTCGCGCGCGAGGCGGGTGTGAAGATCATGGCGTCCGGGGACGCACAGGTTCATGCCAGCGAAAAATTGACCGCCAGCATCTACGGCTCCGGCGATGTGCGCTATGCCGGTTCGCCGCCGGACGTCAGCCGGACCATCAAGGGGTCGGGGTCGATCAAGGCGCTGTAACTTCAGTCGATCACCGCCAGCGCGGGGAAGGCGGGTTTTTGAGGTGTCGACACCAGCCACCGCGTGAAAGACTCCAGCACCGACGGGCCTCCAGGCAACTTTTGTGCTGGAAAGGCGCGCCAGTGCTGGACCATCACTGATGGGAACTTCTCGAAACCTCAAAAACTTGTCATCCTCCGCGTCCCACGGGACTTCCGTTGGTCGCACGCGGGGATCCATTTTTCTACGCCCATCAATGATTTACGAAAATTGGATTCCCGCGTTCGCGGGAATGACGAGGTTCTTAGAAGCTCCCTGATCAAGTATCCGCGTCGTGCGCAGGATTGCAGGGATGGCCCTGGCCACTCCCGTGCATCACCCGCGAACGTGCGCTTTGGCAAAAGCCAGGAATTCCGCGCGCGCCAGCGGTTTACTGAAACGATAACCTTGAACAATGTCGCATCGCCGTTCCTGCAAGAGCCGCACCTGCTCTTCATTTTCCACTCCCTCCGCGATGACTGTCTTTCCAAGCGCGTGCGCCATCGCGATGATGGCTTCCACGAACGCAAGCGATTCCGTGGATTTGTCGATGTCTTCGATAAATGCGCGGTCTATTTTTACGACGTGCACCGTCAGTTTTTTCAGGTAGGCCAGCGAAGAATATCCCGTGCCGAAATCGTCGAGCGCGATACTGCAGCCGGCATCGGCAATCGCTTTCAGTTTATCCATCAGCAGGTCCATGCGTTCCAGCATGGCCGTCTCGGTGATTTCAAATTCGATTGAAGAGGCGAGTCCCGTCGAAACGACATGCCTGAAAATATGCTCGACGAAATCTGCGTCCCGGAACTGGCGCGCCGAGACGTTGACCGACAGCCTCTCCAGCACCAACCCCTCGCCACGCCAACCGACAATTTGCCGGCACGCTTCTTCGATGACCCAGCGGCCGATCTGGCTGATCAGGCCGCTTTCCTCCGCCACGGCGATGAATTCACCCGGCCCCAGCAATCCCCGCTGCGGGTGATTCCATCGCAGCAGGGCCTCGGCTGCGACGACCTGGTAGCTGGCCAACGACACCTGCGGTTGAAAGTAGAGTTCAAGTTCGCCGCGTTCCAGGGCCTGCCGCAGTTCCCGGTCGATCGCCAGGCGGGCGACGGTCTCGGCGTTCATCTTTTCCTCAAAGAACAGCGATTGTCCGCGTCCGGCTACTTTGGCGCGATACATGGCCGTATCCGCGTTTTTCAGCAATTCCTCGGCGCTGCTGCCGTTGTCCGGGTGGATGGCGATGCCGACGGTGGCGGAAAGGAAGCAAGCCTGGCCGGCAACGGTAAATGGCGCGCTCAAGGCCGCAATGATGGCCTCGCCGGCGCGCAAAGCGTCGCGGTGCTCACGAATATCCGCCAGCAAAACCGTGAACTCGTCGCCGCCGTGGCGTGAGACGGTATCGCTGTCGCGAATCGTCGCGGTTATTCTCCTGGCCGCTTCGCAAAGCAGAAAGTCGCCCGCGCCATGTCCCTGCGAGTCGTTGACGGCCTTGAAGTGATCGAGATCGATGAACAGCACCGCGCTCAGCCGCGACTCGCGCTTGCCGCGGGCGATTTCTCGTTGCAGGCGGTCACTGAACAGAAGTCGATTGGGCAGCCCGGTCAAGGGATCGAAATGCGCCTGCTGATAGAGCTCGTCTTCGCGCCACGCCGAGGAGATCGCCAAGGCCAGCCGGCCGGCAAGATCGCTTATCGTCCGGCAGTCCTCCTCGCCGATGGTCTCGTCGCCTGGCGAGATGATCCACAACCAGCCACACACCACGCGTCCCCACACGAGGGGCTGCACCCATTGTCCGTCCGTGCCGGCCGGTTCGTCGGCACTTGCCCAATCAGGTGGAGTACCGCTGTCGACCCGGCGCGCCGGCACGATGCCGGCGAGATCAGGTCGCGCGCTTTCCGGAATCTGAATCGATTCAACCCGCAGCGTATTGGCCGTTTCGCCGTCAACAGCGCGCAAGGATACGCGGCGGCCGGAAAGCGGATCGGCGCGATCCAGCAGAAAGCCATGAATCTGCAACGCGGGAACCAATAGCCGAAGGTGGCGCAGGGTGGCTTCGGTGATTCGCTCCAGGTCTTCGCGTCCCAGTATCATCCGGTCGATGTCGGCGTGCGCCCGCGAGATATGAAACTGCCTGCCGAGGCGAACGGACATGGAGTCGAACGCCTCGCCAAGTTCGCCAAACTCGTCGTCGGAATTCACGTTGACACGTGTGCTGAAATCGTTCTCGGCAATGCGTCTTGTGCCGGCGGTAAGATCTCCCAGCGGCGTCAGCATCGCTCGAATCTGCCGAACGGAGAACCAGATGATCAGCAACAGCGAAAGGGCGACGACCAGACCAAAACTGCGTCGAAAGGCATGCACCAGCGCCAGCAGGTCATCCTCGGGAACCGATACCGCGTAATACCAGTCCTTGGCGCCGAAATCATTTTTCATGAATTGCGCCCAGACTTTGCCGCGATACATGACCCCTTCTTTCGACCAGGTCACGTTGCCCGGTTCCTGGTTTGGGCCCGCGCTGGACAGCAGTCCCGGCAGGCCAAGTTCGCGCCCGTTCCGGCAATAGACGTATTGAAGGTGGGTGCTGTCGACCACGCAGATGATCATTCCGGCTTTGAGTTCATCGGCGTCTCCCCACACATACGCCGGATTCAGTTCGGCAACCAGAAGCCCGCGTGCGGTGTCAGCCGGATCAGCCGCCAGGAGAAAGAGTTTTTCGCCCTCCGTGCTTCGCACCCATGTGGCCGGCGGCGAAGCCATGCCGCGGTACTCCGCGACCAGCTTTGCCACTTCGGCGGGAGGCGCGCCCTTGATCGACGCGACGTGTCCTCTTTCGTCGAATCGCCCGAGAAAGAGATACTGATTGTCGATGGACGGGGGAATTGAAGTCGCATTTTCCGGCTGAGATGCAATCAGCAGCGCAGCGTCGCGCGCGGTCAACATGCGCTCGTACACCGCCAGCGCATAGCCCTTGGCGATACTGGCAATGCGGGTATTGCCCTGATCGATCAGGAGATCGCGCACCTGCGACAGGGAAAGTGCCGCCATGACGACGAGCGGCACCAGTGCACAGGCCACGAACAACAAAAATACCCGCCTGCCGACCCGGCTTCGCAGCATCGGCGGCCGGGGCGTGGTCACGGATCGAATTCTATGGCGAGGCCGATGAACTTGCCGTCCCGTGCGCGAATGACATCGTCCTG
>JANNGY010000630.1:0-6391 GCA_031404095.1 Betaproteobacteria bacterium
TGAACACAGCAACGTGCAAGTGGTCGCGAACGGCAAGGATGCGCTGCAGTTGATGGCACAGCACCCTTTCGATGTCGTGTTGCTCGATGTGCGCATGCCGGGACTCGATGGCATGTCGGTCCTGAAGACCATCAAGGAAAATTGGCCCGAGTGCGAAGTGATCATCATCACCGGATATCCGGCGGTTGAGGCAGCGAAACAGGCCGTCACACTCGGCGCCTACGATTACCTGTCCAAACCGGTCGGCCCGGACGATGTGATCAACGCGGCGACCGGCGCCATGCAGCACAAGAAATGGGCACTGCGCCGCCTTCCCGAGGGCGCAAGGCTGTAAAGAATCCAGTTACGACTCGTCGCAATCTTGCTGACCGAGCCAGTGCAAAAAAGGAGAAACATCATGCGTGCACTTCATAAAATCCTCGTAGTAGATGACGACCCCGTCGTTGGAAAAAGCTTCAACCGAGTGTTGTCGAACAAGGGCTATATCGTCATTACCGCGCAAAACGCGAAAGAAGCCTTGGTCAAGCTGCAAGAGGGCGGTTACGACGCCGTATTCACCGATGTCAGGATGCCCGGCATGGACGGCCTTGAACTGGCCGAGCGGGTCAAAGCCAAAACCCCCTGGACCCCTGTGGTCATCGTTACCGGATACGGCACGGCGGCCAATGAAGCACGGGCCAAGGCTGCGGGCGTAACCGCATTCCTGCAAAAACCCCTCACGCCGGAAATGATTGAAGACAGCGCGATGAATGCGCTGCGCGGGACGACCGCTACGCTGGCGCCGGTGGTGGCGCGGATTGAAACCCGGCGTGTTGGGGCGGTGGATGCCGAAGCGGTAAATGTCGAAGTGATCGTCAAGGAAAACCTGCTGAAGAACATCGCATTGTTCATGGCGGCGCCCTTCATCGGCCTGCTCTACGCGGTATTGCTGCCGTTCGTCGGCATGGGTCTCCTGACCAGCATGGCCGTCAAGGCCCTGGTGACCAAGGTTCCCGCCGTGGGAAATGTGCTCACCTTCCTGAAGACCGTCGGCAAATTCATCGCGGCGCCGTTCCTGGGGCTGGCCTTCATTCTCCTGCTCCCGTTCGTCGGCATGGCGACATTGGCCTGGATCGGTGTGCGCGGACTCGTCACCAAAGCGCGCGCGGGCTGAGTTAGATCAAACTCCGGCGCGGCAGCAGGAACACAATAAACACTGTCGCGCACCCTGCACTCGCTGGATTCACGTTAAATCGATCGGGGAAGGTTGCCTTCCCCGATCGATTTTTCATGCTGGAATGACCTCAAAGACTGGGAATCCTCGATGACAAGCTCCTGCCTGATCAGCCCGGCAGCACACTGGCCCGGTCCACGGCACCTGATCCACGCCGGCGTACTTGCACTGACCCTCTTGCTTTCGCTCGCCGTGGCGCCCGCCTCCGCCGGCGAGCTTTCAAAGGAAACCACCGCCTGCCTCAAGTGCCACGACAAGGAGGGCCTCGACAAGACCCTCGAGAGCGGCGAGAAACTATCGCTGCGGATCTCTACCCAGGCCTATGCCGATTCGATGCACGCCGAGACCAGTTGTGAGGATTGCCACTCGGAAATCGATACCAAGACCCACGGCAAGGTCAAGTCCGAGGTCAAGAGCAAGCGTGATTTCTCCCATTCCATGCGCGAATCCTGCCGCGACTGCCACCAGAAGAAATTCAAGGAATACGACGACAGCGTCCACGCGGCGGTCATCAAGCAAGGCAGCAGGAAAGCGCCGATGTGCGCCGATTGCCACGATCCGCATACGGTTCGCTCGTGGAAGATCCCCGCGCCGATCGCGGCGACGCCCTGTGCCAAGTGCCACCAGGACATCTTCAAGGCCTACGCAGGGGATGTGCATGGCCTGGAGCGCATCGCCAAAGGCAAAGGCGCGCCGCTGTGTGCGGATTGCCATAAAGCACACGATGTGAAGGCCGCCTCGATGGGCGACGGCATCAAGGATGCCTGCCTCTCCTGCCACAAGGATGCCGTCAAGGAACACAAGGACTGGTTGCCGAAAACCGACCTGCACTTTGACGCAATTTCGTGCCCGGTCTGTCATGCGCCGGATGCGCAGCGCCGCGTCAACCTCAGGCTTTATGAGGGCGTGGGAGCATCGACGCGGCCGATGAAGGAGAAGACCGGCATCCCGAAATTCGAAAAGCGCGCCCATGCCGCCGACGCCAAGGACGTGGGGTTGGACGAGCGTGCGCTATGGAGCCTGTTGAAGGAATTCAACCAGGACGGCGGCGAAGGAAAAGCCGTGTTGCGCGGCAGGCTGGAAGTGAAAAGCGGCGTCGAAGCGCATCAACTGGCCGAGAAATCGAAGGCGATCAAGGACTGCAAATTCTGTCACCAGTCGGGTGCTGAGCCGTTTCAAAGCGTCACGCTGACGATTGCCGGGCCCGATGGCCGGCCGTTGCGGCACGGCGTCCAGAAGGAAGTACTGAATTCCCTGCTTTCCATCGAGTCGATCCGCGGGTTTTATGTCATCGGCAGCACCCGAATCAAGCTGCTGGATACCCTGCTGATCATGGTCCTGCTGGGCAGCATCGCCGGACCGCTGGCGCATATGGCCGTCAAACGGCTGTTCAAGAAATTCCGGGAACAGCGCGCCGCCGAAATACGTGCCGCGATACTGGCGGCCAATAGCCCGTCACCGCCACCGGATGCGCCCCTCCCCGGCGATCATTCCCAACGCGACGGCAACCCCCGATAGCAGGAGACAGTCATGCAAAAGCTATATATCCACCCGCTTGCCGTCAGGATCTGGCACTGGATCAATGCCATTGGCTTTCTGGTGCTGATCGCCACCGGCGTGCAGATCCGCTATGTCGGCGAGATCGACCTGATGTCGTTCAAGTCGGCGGTCGTCATTCACAGCTGGTGTGGTTTCGTGCTGACGGCCAATTTCTTTGTGTGGCTCCTCTTTTACCTGTTTTCCGACAAGATCAAGGTCTATCACCCCGAACTGAGTCCCACCAAGTATTTTCGCGCGACCTTCCGGCAAATGCAGTTCTATGGCTACGGCATTTTCCGCGGCGATCCGAATCCGCATCATGTCAGCGTCTATCGCAAATTCAATCCCATGCAAAGCAACATGTACCAGATCATCATGATGCTGCTGGTGCCCATTCAATTCTTCACCGGCATCCTGCTATGGGACGTCGCGCGTTTTGAGTCCCTAGTGGAAATGTTTGGCGGCCTGCGCGTCGTCGATACGGTGCATATGCTGATATTCATCTTTTTCAGCGGATTCATCATCGTGCATATCTACCTGGCCAGCCTCGGCCACACCCCCACGGCGCATTTCAAGGCCATGATCACGGGGTATGAGGAGGTGGAGGACGAGGCGGAAGAAGGCGGCGCCGCGATTTCATCCGATACGCATGCAGCCTGAAAGCGTTGCCTGCTAGTGTAGTGCTTCATTCTGTTTGGAACTTATGCAAGTATTCGCATGATCGCCGCCCAATGTGCCTCCTTCCCCCATGAAAATGGGGGAAGGAGCGAGGTGGTGAAAATGAACTTAAATCGCATTAAATACGAAGCACTACACTAGTTCAACAAGCAATCGCCAATGTGGCGCCGGCCGCGCACGTTCTCCTTCCCTCGCGAACGCGGGGGAAGGTTGGGATGGGGGCGTGTAAATTGTGGCACATCGCTCAATTGATGCATCGACCCCATCCCAACCTCTGCGCCCCCTTTTCGGGGGTCCCCTGTCGCCAGGGGAAGGAGACTCTGTTCGGTCACCTGCGTACTGGCTGCAACCTTCCATCGGCAATCAGTCGGTCCGGTTGCATCATGGCATGCAACGAGGATAGCCGCCGCGATCAGGATGATTCCGGTTCCCCCGAATCGCATTCCGTGTCCCTCACGCGAATGTTGTACTTCTTCATCAGCGCCTGGAAGTTCGCGCGCTGCATGCCGGTCTCTTCGGCGCTGCGGGTGACATTGGATGCGTTTCGCTTGAGCGTCTCCTGAATAAAGAGTTTCTCGACCTCCTCGACCGATTTTTCGCGGGCGATTTTCTTGATTCGCTTCAGGTCCTCGCTGGTGCGCGGCACTTCAAGGTCCAGCCGCGGCGAAGTATCAATGATGTTCGCCAGGTGCGCCTGGCGAATGACGTTGTCGGAGGCAAGTATCACCGCCCGGTGAATGGTGTTTTCCAGTTCCCGCACATTGCCCGGCCATGAGTGATTCATCAGCAGGCTCATCGCGCCTTCGGAAATTTCGCACACCGGCTTTTCCATTTCATGGCAGAAAGCCTTGACGAAGTGGAAGGCCAATGCCGGGATGTCGTCACGGCGCTCGCGCAGGGCGGGCGCATGGATCGGAAAGACATTGATGCGGTAGTAAAGGTCTTCACGAAAGGCGCCGTCAGCCACCATCGCCTTGAGATCTTTGTTGGTCGCGGCGACCAGCCTCACGTTGGTCTTCTGCACGGCCGTGTTGCCGACCGCCCGGAACTCGCGCTCCTGGATGACGCGCAGCAGTTTGGCCTGGGTGGACAGCGGGATATTGCCGAATTCATCGAGGAACAGCGTGCCGTTGTTGGCGACGTCGAACATGCCGCGCTTGTTGGCCACCGCGCCGGTAAAGGAACCCTTGACGTGCCCAAACAACTCGCTCTCGAGCAGGTTCTCGCTTAGCGTGTTGCAATCGACGGTAACGAAGGGATGGTCCTTGCGCAGGCTGTTGTAGTGTATGGCGCGGGCGATCATTTCCTTGCCGGTGCCGCTCTCGCCGGTGATCAGCACCGTGGTGTTGGTCGGCGCGCATTTGGCGATCAGGCGAAAGACAGCCTGCATCGGCGGGCTGGCGCCAATGATGTTCTCGAAGCGATACCGGGAACTGACCTCTTGCTTGAGATCGCGATTTTCCCGCAGCAGGCGCCGTCGCTCGAGTGCGCGATCGACCACATGCTTCAGTTCGTCGGGGTCGAATGGCTTCGACAGGTAGTCGAATGCGCCGAGCTTCATCGCCTTTACGGCGGTTTCCACTTTCGACAGGCCGGTCACCATGATGACATCGACGTCCGGGTGCCGCTCCTTCACCTGCTGCAGTACCTCAAGGCCATCGATCTTCGGCATCATGATGTCGAGCACGATGATGTCGTAAGGGTTCTCGTCGTTCTTTCTCAGCGCTTGCCAGCCGTCCTGCGCCGATTCAACGACATTGCTGCCGTCGCTGAGGATGCGCATGCAACTGCGAATGATGATCTCTTCATCGTCGACGATCAGTATCCTGACACTCATGAGGGCCTTTCGCCTGCTTTGGGATTCGATTTGGGATCAACCTCTCCGAATGGGGACTCGATCGGCAGCAGGACACGAAACGTGCTGCCCACGCCGACGGCGCTTTCCACCGTGATCCTGCCGCCGTGCGCCTTGACGATGCCGTAGCTGACCGAGAGGCCCAGCCCGGTACCCTTGCCCACTTCCTTGGAGGTGAAGAAAGGGTCAAAGATGCGTTGCATATTGTCTTCTGGAATACCACAACCGGTATCCGCGACGGCGATCTCGACCATCGGCACCGGGTCGGTGCCGGGCTTGGGCGGCGGCTTGGCGATATAGCGGCTTTCGATGCTGACCCTGCCCTCTTTCTCGATCGCTTGCTGGGCGTTGACGAGAATGTTCAGCACCACTTGCTTGATGAGGTCGGCATCGCCCCAGACCATGGGAAGGCCGGGATCGAGATCGATGGAGATCTCGACATTTTGCAGGGCCGCCGGCCGGTCAACAAAGTGCACCGTGTCGCGGATAAGTCGATTAATGTCGAAGAATCCCTTCACCGGCACTTTCTCGCGCGCAAAATCGAGCAGGCGGCGGATGATGCTCGCGCAGCGCTTGGTCTCGCGGATGACCAGGTCGAGGTCTTCCGCATCCTCGCTGCCTGCCGGCATCTTCTTGCGCAACAGCGACGTAAAGGTCAGAACGCCGGTCAACGGGTTGTTCAATTCATGGGCAATGCCGGAGGCCAGCAGACCGACAGAAGCGAGTTTCTCCCCCTGCGCCAGCTCGGCTTCGGCCACGCGAAGCTCCTGGGTTCGCTCCTCGACTTTCGATTCGAGGGTAACTACCAGGGCTTCCATTTCCCGCATCGTTTTCTTCAACTCCTGCGTCATGTGATTGAACGAGCCGGCGACGCGGCCGAATTCGTCATCGTTGCGCACCGGGATGTGGTGGTTGAGATCCCCCAGCCTGATTTTTCCGGCGCCGGCCTCGAGGTCCTTCAGCGGCACATAGATCATTCGCTGCAGCAGGACGCCGACGCTGACCGCCACCAGCAGGAGCACTTGCAGACCGAAATTGCCGGTCACGTCACGCAAATTTCCGAGGTGATCGTCAAAAGTACCCGTCATGCGATGCTGTTGAACAAG
>JANNGY010000631.1:0-3240 GCA_031404095.1 Betaproteobacteria bacterium
CGCGGCTCTTGCGCCAGACATCCTCGAGCTTGACCTTGCCTCCCTTGGTGATGCTGTCCGTCACCTTGGCTTCGCCTTCGGCCTTGCCTTTGTATTTTGCCGCGGTCTTCTGAAACGTCGGGCCTTTCTTGGTTTTATCGACGGCATGGCATTTCAAGCAGCCGCTCTTCTTGGCCAGGGCCTGTGCGGCATCGGCATCGACGGCCGCCGCAACGGGCGCCGTGGTAAGGACCGCGCCCGCGGCGGCAAAAACCAGACTGGCAATTAACTTGAGTTTCATGGTTTATCTCCTTGAATTGAATTGACGGGACAATTCCGGTGCCACGAACGCGCACTGAACTTGCTTAGGGATACAACGCGTCAAGCCGGTTAATTGGTGACACAGGCACCACGATACAAAATAGAATGAAACTTCATTTGATACACATCAAGTGGCATCACAGTTGACGCGGCATGATTCGATACATTGCGCAAAAAATTTGAATTTAAGCTTGGATTTTGCCTGATTTGTGCCTGGCGCCGCACCTGATCGGGATCGTTGTCATGAATATGGCGCATGGTGGGAATCAACAGGGAAACCAAAAATGTTGGCTAAACACTCCTCTGGTTTGATCATTGCTGGTCTGCTTTGCCTGTTCTGGAGTGGCCTGCAACCGGCCGCTGCCGCGCCGCCCACCGCCAGCACCGCCGGCACCAATGCTGCCGCGGCCGCCGCCAAACTTGACAACGCGACCTGCCAGACTTGCCACGACGGCACCAAGAGTGACGTATCGGTCACCGATGACAAGGGCAAGAAGCGCGCCTTGCACAGCGTCACACCCGACCTGCTGGCCAAGAGCGTGCATGCCAGGATGCAGTGCATCGATTGTCACCAGGACATCACCGACAGCACCAGCCCGCACAAGAAAGGGCCTGCCGCCAAGGCCGATTGCGCGCAGTGCCACCAGGCGCTGTGGGAAACCGCGAAAAAAGACAACAAGCTCGCCGACAAACCCGGACTCGCCTATGTCGCCACGCAGATCGAGTTGCAGAAGCAGTCGATCCACGCCAAGGTCAACAAGGATGACCCCACGCAGACCAATGCCACCTGCGCCAGTTGCCATGACTCGCATTCAATGGTCCGCACCAAGCCCGGCACGCCCGAACATGACGCAATGCGCCTGGCCGTCCCCGCCCAGTGCGGCACCTGCCATGAAGATCACCTCGAGGAGTATGCCGGCTCGGTGCATGGCAAGGCGGTGGTCGACAAGAAGGACCCCAAGGCGGCCATCTGTACCGATTGCCACAATCCGAAGGGCGTGGACCAGACCTCGAAAGATGAGGCCAAGAAGGGCATGCTTGCCGCCTGCAGCAGCTGCCACAAGGATAACGCCAAGTCCTATCGCGACACCTATCACGGCCAGATCACGACCCTTGGTTATACCAACACGGCCATGTGCTTCAATTGCCATGGCAGCCACGACCTGCGCTCGCCGAAGGATCCGAAGTCAATGGTTCATCCGGACAACCGGCTGAAGACCTGTCAGAAGTGCCATAAAGAAGCGACGGCCGGTTTCGCGACTTACGAGCCGCACGGCCACGCGCGCGACTTCAAGCGCTACCCGCAAATCTGGCTGACGATGCATTTCATGGTCGGCCTCCTTCTCGGCACGTTTGCGTTCTTCTGGATTCACGTCATCCTCTGGCTGTACCGTGAAATCCAGGATCGCAAGCAAGGCAAGACCCGTCCGCACGTGCAGGTCGATATGCTGAACATCCCGGCCGGCAAGCAGTTCCAGCGCTTCGGACCCTGGTGGCGATTGGGGCACCTGTTGTTTGCCGTCAGCCTGATGATCCTGACCCTGACCGGCATGACGCTGATGTATGCCGGCAGCGCATGGGCGCCGGTGGTGATGAAAATGCTCGGCGGGCCCGAAATTGCCGCCATCATTCACCGCGTCAATGCGGTGATATTTGCCGGCGTATTCGTGATCCACCTGATCTACATCGCGATCCGGCTCGGCAAAACCTGGCGGACGTTCAAGATCTTCGGCCCGGATTCTCTTGTGCCCGGCCCGCAGGACCTGTTCGACGTGATCGCCATGTTCAAGTGGTTCTTCGGCCTCGGGCCGCGGCCGGTGTTCGATCGCTGGACCTATTGGGAAAAATTCGACTACTGGGCGCCATTCTGGGGCGTGGCCATCGTCGGCTTCAGCGGCCTGATCATGTGGTTCCCGAATCTGACGGCGTCGTTCCTGCCGGGCTGGGTGTTCAACGTGGCCGTGATCACGCACGGCGAGGAGGCCTTCCTGGCGGCGGTATTCCTGTTCACGGTGCACTTTTTCAACAATCACTTCCGTCCGGAAAAATTCCCGCTCGACACGGTGATGTTCACCGGCGCCATGACGCTGGAACATTTCGCCCGCGATCATCCGCTGCATTACAAGCGGCTGGTGGAAACCGGTGAATTGCAGAAGTTCCTGGTCGACGCGCCGTCGAAGCCGATGCAACTGGGCTCGAAGATCCTTGGCTTCATATTGATCGCCTTCGGCTTGATCCTGCTGGTGCTGATTGCGAACGGATTCGTGGGGAGCTTCGCATAAGGCGGGTGTGACAAGTTCTTGGGTTTCGAGAAGTTTCCCGGCGCACGGAAGAAGTACTGGCGCGCCTATCCGGCCTAAAAACACTGTCATCCTGAGCGGAGCGAAGGATCTGGCGACAATGACGAGATCCTTCGCTTCGCTCAGGATGACAGCGTTATTTGATTGGCGATGGAAAAAGCCTGCGCTAATTGGCGCACGCGGGGATGACAGGCCTGCTCTTCATGGACATCCGCGTGTTTCTTGATTTCGCCCTCCATATCCCCGCACCGCCGCTACCTCATGCGCCTTTGACACGCATCAATAACGCGCCTTGCCCGGGTGATAAATTTTGATGTGAATCACCGGCAGGTTGGGCGAAGGCATTTGCGTGCCGTGCGCACGATGGCCGGATACGGGCGACGAGTCTCCCGAACATCCAGGCAATCTTTACGGGTATGCGGATCGGCCTGGCGGATGTGCCACGCAAATGCGTCAGAAAAACCTCAAATTCAGAGTCAGCCTCTATCTCGCCATCGCGCTGTCGCCGGCGATCGTGCTGTTCCCGCTGCTTATCGTCCAGCACCAGCAGGAGCACTTGCAGACCGAAATTGCCGGTCACGTCACGCAAATTTCCGAGGTGATCGTCAAAAGTACCCGTCATGCGATGCTGTTGAACAAG
>JANNGY010000632.1:0-1625 GCA_031404095.1 Betaproteobacteria bacterium
GCGAGCGCGTCCCGCTCCGCGCCGGTGGACCGGTTGAGTGCGGCGAGCGGGGTGATGCAGGAACTTGTTGGTCAGTCCGTTTGCCAGCAGTTCGATGACTTTGGCCGGATCCTCGCCGCGCGCGAGCATCTTGGCCGCGCGCTCGAGTTCGATCTGCCGGTACTGGTCTGCCTTGCTGCGAAGTTGCTGGATGACCGGCACCGCCGCGCGCGATGCCACCCACGACATGTATTCGGCGAGGCGAACTTCGATTATGGCATCCGCTTCCCGGACCGCACCCTCGCGCTTTTCGCTGTTTTGCTGAATGACCTTGCCCAGACCATCCAGCGTATACAGGAATATATCGTCGAGGTCGCCGACCTCGGCCTCGATATCGCGGGGAACGGCCAGGTCGACCATGAACATCGGCCGGTGGCGGCGCTGTTTCAACGCGCTTTCGATCATGCCCTTGCCGATGATCGGCAGAGTGGAGGCCGTGGAACTGATGACCACGTCGAATTCATGGATGCGATCGGGAAGCTGCTGGAGGGTGATCGCGGTGGCATTGAAGCGTGCGGCGAGTTCCCGCCCGCGTTCCAGCGTGCGATTGGCGACCACCACCGATTTTGGCGCGTGTGCGGTGAAGTGGGTGGCCGCAAGCTCGATCATTTCGCCAACACCGATGAGCAGCAGGCGAGTATCGCGAAGGTCGCCAAACAACTGTTGCGCCAGCTTCAATGCGGCCGCCGCCATGCTGACGGAGGTTGCGCCGATGGCGGTGTCGGTACGCACCTGCTTGGCGACTTTGAACGTGTCCTGGAACAACCGGTCCAGCGCTCCGCCGAGCATACCGGCCTCGGCAGCGATTTTGACGGCGAGTTTTACCTGGCCGAGGATTTGCGGCTCGCCCAGAATCATCGAATCGAGCCCGCTTGCCACGCGAAACACATGACGCGCCACATCGGCTTCGACCAGCTGGTAGAGATGCGGGCGCAGATTGGTGCCGAGCGCGCCCGGCTGCGAGGCGAGCCATTCGCCCGCGCGCTCGGCGGCGCTGATGTTGGCTGCACGAACGTAAATTTCAGTGCGATTGCACGTCGAGACCATGGCAATCTCGTCAGCTGCCGTTTCTTCCTTTAGCGCTTCGAGGGCCGGTCTTTGTGCTTCAAGCGGAAAGGCAACGCGCTCACGCACCTCAATGGGTGCGGTACGGTGATTCAACCCGATGGCGTAGAGTGGCATTTTCGTGAAAATATTGCCCGACAAGGCGTGCAAAGTAGTCGCAAATTATACCAGCCACCCTCGCGTGACCTGAGCAATGCGGGCTCGGGGTGCCGTTCACCAGCGTCTCGGCCACCGCGTAAGCCGGGCGATCAGCCCCATACTAGCCAGGCAGTTTCTCTTCCGGCCGCCGGATTTGTTACTCTTATGGACCCACCGTGCTCATACGGCGTCCCAAGGAGGCATCATGATTCGTCGCATTACATGGCGAAAGCTGTTCGTATCGACGGTATTTTTCGTTGCGTGCCCGTTGACCTTTGCCGCGCAATGTCCGGAGTTGCTGAATCACCGGTTCAAGTCCCTGCAGGGCCAACCCCAGGATTTGTGCCAGTATCGCGGCAAGGCAGCGCGATGACCTCGGCGGC
>JANNGY010000633.1:0-2621 GCA_031404095.1 Betaproteobacteria bacterium
GCCAGAATTCGAAGGGGGAAGGAGGTTTTCATCATGAGCGGACCTTGTGAGGTTGTCGAATTTCGCGCGGTGGCGCGGGAGAATTTGCCAATATCGCGCCGGACCATTGGTGTTTTTTTCCGGTTTGTTCCTGATGCCGGCCTCGGTCCCGCCTAGTCGAGGTAGCGCACCGTGACCAATGGCGTACCGCCGGTCAATTCTGCGTGCAGCGCCGAATACTCCGGTACCTCCACCCAGGTGGAAGTGTCCTTGGTCAATGGCTCGGAGGCGACGATGATCGAATCGGCGTTTCCTGCGCCGCCGGTCATGCGCCACTCCCGGCCATTCGGGCCATCGTTCAGGCCGTAGTCGCGGCCGAGGGTGTACCAGAGCGACAAGAAATTGAGGTTCGCTTCGTGCACTTTTGCCGCGTCCTCGGTGGCATAGCAGCCGAAGTCGAAGCAGTAACGCACCGCGGCGAGCTGCGTGCCGTCGGTCATGAACAGGTTGACCGAGGACGATACCGCGATGCCCAGCTGCGCGCGCGTGGCGCGGAGGATGGCCAGCGCCTTTTCGATCGCGGCCAGCAGTTCATCGCGTGTCGGTCGGCGGTTCGGTTCGGGCAATGCCGAGACCACCAGCGCGTAGATCCATTCGCTATCGGTGGTGCCGCGAATGTGCGGCAGGAATTTCGGGTTCACCTGCTTTGCCAGCAAGGGCTTCATCTCGGACATGCGCGCCAGGTCGCCGTTGTGCGCCATCGCCAGCGGCACACCCGGGAACTGGAACGGGTGCACGTTCTGCAGCGAGATATCCACCGTGGTGCTGTAGGCGACGCCGCGCACATGCCCCAGCACGCAGCTCGCGCGCACTTTTTCGGCGAGGTTTTTCAGATTGCGATCGAACACCGGCAACGATGACGAGCCGTACGAGAACGGCGCATCCGGCGCATGCGAGTGCGGATCCCAGGCGCGCAGGCCGAAGCCGGCCAGGTTCAGCATGTGCAGCATCTTCGGCATATAGCTTTGCCGCACCAGCGCCGAATCGGGCTGGTAGAGCAAGTTGTCCAGCAACACCGGCTGGCCGAGATAGAGAAGTGCGCGGCACATGGTTTTGAAAGGAATCGCGACAGGGTGGGTGACAGTGTGGCGTCGGTGTCCGGGGCAATTTTTCGCGCCCGTGTAAACTCGTTCAATTACGGGAACAAAGCAATCCGTCATCTTGCCATGAACATCAGCAACCCACTCGATGCTTTCCGCGCCACCGCCATCTGCCGCGGCCTCGATGAGACTGCGGCAGCGCAATTGCTGGCGTTGGCTGAACCGATCTCGTTCACTGCCGGCAGCCGGCTGGTGCGGCAAGGTGAGGCTTCGCGCGGGGCGTTTGTACTGCGCCAGGGCCGGGTGGCGGCACGCGTGGCCTTGCCCGGCGGCGGCGAAAACACGCTCGCGGAGCTGGGGCCAGGCAGCATGTTCGGCGAGATGGCGCTGCTGGAACACGGCCACTGCATTGCCAGCATCGATGCCATTGAGCACGTCGATGGCTGGTTCATCGACCGCGACCCGTTTCGCGCCCTGACCGCCGGGCGCAATCCGGCGGCGCTGGCGATTCAGCGCACCATCACCGCCGGGCTGGTCGAGCGCCTCGGACTCCTCAATGTCGAGCTGCGAAAATATCCGGCGCCGGAGGACCGCCCCGCGCCGCCCTTGCCGGCAGCGGCCGACCCGCTGGTGAACGTGCCTCGAGTGCGGCGCGGGGCATTCGACCATCGCCCGTTTCTGCCGGTGCTGCCGTTCTTCGCCGGATTTTCACTCGATGAAATCGACGCCGTCACCGCGTCGGCAAAAGTCGTGGAAGTCGCGCGTGGCGCCTGGCTGTTTGTGGCCGGACAGACGGCCGGCGCCTGCTATCTTGTCGTGCGCGGCGCCATCGAAGCGAATGCCCATCTCGACGGCCGTGAGCGGCGCATGGCATTGCTGGGCCCGGGGTCGCTGGTGGGCTTTCTCAGTGTGCTGCGCGGCACGCCACACGGCGCCAATGCACGGGCGCGCGAGAATTCAACCCTGCTTGAGTTTCCGGCCGCCGCGTTCATGACGCTGTACAACGGATCCTCCGGCGCGGAAGTCAAGATGCAACACGCGATCCACCGCAATCTCATGCAATCGCTGGCACGCAGCAATTCGCAACTGGCGAGGCTGGTGACCCAGGCGCGATTGACGGAGACGCTGAGGGCGCGGGCCATTGAGGCGGCACTTTGAACCCTTGTCGATCCGGTTGTATTGCCGCGTGATTGACCATCTTGCCTGGAGAGCGCCATGAAGATTCGCCTGCTGCTACCCTGCCTTTTCATTATCACCAGCCTGGCCCTCGGGACCGCGACCGCAGATCAGTTGCCCGAACCGCTGGTATTCCAGATCCAGCGTCTGGTGACCTTGCTCGGCGATGCGCAGGACAGGGAGGAAATGGACGGCAGGATGATCCAGAAAATTACTCGCGCGCCGAACGATCACATCGTCCTGACCATATTTGGCGTGCAGGCGTTTGGCGAAAAGCAAAACACGCAGTATTTCGCGGTGTTCGTGCCGGAAAAGGCCGAGGCGAATGCGCAGCACTTCAAGCTGATCGATGCCATCAGGATCGGC
>JANNGY010000634.1:0-1525 GCA_031404095.1 Betaproteobacteria bacterium
AGGCAACGGCCGCATGGTGACCACGTTGCCCAAAGTGCATGTGGCGATCACCGGCATCGAGAAAGTGGTGCCGACGCTGGAGGACGTGACCACGCTGCTGCGCCTGTTGCCGCGCCACGGCACCGGGCAGAGCATCACCAATTACATTTCAGTGACCACCGGCCCACGCCGGCCGGGCGATCTGGACGGGCCGGAGCATTTTCACGTGATCCTGGACGATGCCGGGCGCACCAGGCTGATCGGCGGCGACATGCAGGAGATGCTGCGCTGCATCCGCTGCGGTGCCTGCATGAATCATTGTCCAGTGTACCAGAGCGTCGGCGGCCATGCCTACGGCTGGGTGTATCCGGGGCCGATGGGTTCGATCCTGACGCCGATCTATGTCGGGCTGGAAAATGCACGCGACCTGCCCAACGCGGCGACGCTGTGCGGCCAGTGCAGCGTGGCCTGCCCGGTGAAAATCCCGCTGCCGGATCTGCTGCGCAAATTGCGCGAGCGCCAGTTTGAGCAGGGATTGAAACCCTGGCATGAAGTCGCGGCGCTGAAACTGTGGGGCTGGCTCGCGCAGCGGCCGGTGCTGTATGGATGGGCGACGCGCATCAAGGTGCGTGCGCTGACAGCCATGGCGGGGGAAAATGGCATGATCCGCAGCCTGCCCTTCGGCGGCGGCTGGACCGACCAGCGCGATTTTCCGGCGCCGGAGGGGCGGACGTTTCGGGAAATGTACAAGGAAGCAAAGTCAAAAGCATGAGCCACAGAGGTCACGGAGTTCACAGAGAAATTCAAAAACAAAAATCTGTTCAGGGCTTTCTCTGTGTCCTCTGTGTCCTCTGTGACCTCTGTGGCTAAAAAGATTTTAAGGTTTTCGGAGGAAATCATGAACAAACCGGCAGATATCAACGCTGTCGCCACCATCCCGTTGTGGATCGCCGGCAAGGCGCAGCCTGCGCATTCGACCCGCACCGCGGGCGTCACCAATCCGGCGACCGGCAAGGTCACCCGCCAGGTGCCGCTGTGCGATGCCGGCGATATCGACCGTGCGGTGGTTGCGGCGCAGCGCGCGTTTCCCGGCTGGCGCGACACGCCGCCGCTGCGCCGCGCGCGCATCCTGATGCGTTTCCGTGAACTGCTCGATGCGCACCGCGACGAGCTGGCGCGGCTGGTCACCGACGAGCATGGCAAGACGCTGGCGGATGCCGCCGGCTCGGTGCAGCGCGGCATCGAGGTTATCGAGTTCGCGATGGGCATTCCGCATCTGTTGAAAGGCGAGCACAGCGAGGATGTCGGCACCGGTGTGGATACCCATTCGCTGCGCCAGCCGCTGGGCGTCTGCGCGGGCATCACGCCCTTCAATTTTCCGGTGATGGTGCCGCTGTGGATGTTCCCGGTGGCCATCGCCTGCGGCAACACTTTCGTGCTGAAGCCTTCGGAGAAAGTGCCGTCGGCGTCCATGCGCATGGCTGAATTGTTCAGGGAGGCGGGCCTGCCCGATGGCGTGTTCAATGTCGTCCATGGCGATAAGGCT
>JANNGY010000635.1:0-5826 GCA_031404095.1 Betaproteobacteria bacterium
CAAAGCCTTCGCGCTGCACGGCTTTTATATGCGCCGGAAGTGCGGTATGCGGCACACGCGCCGCAAAATGGACGCCGCGCACACCGGGATAGACTTCGCGGATACGCGCCGTCTCCACGTAACGCCGCCATTCGTCGCGGCTGACATTGAGTGACGCCGCAAACAGGCCCGCTCCGCCGCGCAGCACTTGTTCATAGCCGCGCATGCGGTCCTGAATGGCGCTTTCAATACGGGCGGAATGCTCCTCGAACGTGCGCAACGACGATGCCTGGAGCGACAGCTGGATCACGTACGAGGCCAACAAGGTCACGCCGACCGCAAGCAGGAACACCACGCTCGCAATAATCATTCGTCGTGATGCGAATTGGGAAACGGCAGCCGCTTTCATATGTGGGTCTTGCCCTCCGGCGAGCCGCGGAATTGACCGGTGCGACCAATATCCCGCCCCCTCAACGCGGGGGCGCACCGCCATTCGCGACTGTGACATCCAATAGCATTCACAGTGCCACAGTTCGGCCAAGCCTGCCGGCCAAATGGCCGGACAGCATGCCACC
Source organism: Betaproteobacteria bacterium (assembly GCA_031404095.1). GTDB lineage: Bacteria > Pseudomonadota > Gammaproteobacteria > Burkholderiales > Usitatibacteraceae > UKL13-2. Next base: position 555 of record JANNGY010000635.1, read on the forward strand.
GGAACCTCCATGCTCGATTGCCGCGCCAAAGGCAAGGCATGGCAACGCGCCGCCCGTCAATTACAAGCGATCCGCTGCCAGGCCTTCTCATTCCAATGGCGCAACGGAAGGAAGAACCGGCATACCGGGTGCGGTATCGGCCAATGAAGGCCGCCGCGACACCTCGTCAAACCAAGCCGCCAGAACAGGGGATTTCATCCGCCAGGCGATGCCCGGATGCCGGAAGTCAAGGTAACCCAGAAGACAGGCGAGGCTGACGTCTCCCAGGTCGAAGCGGTCATCGGGACGCGGCCACGTGGCGACAACTCCCATGCCGCGTTCAATGGCGCGCCTTTGGCGCGCAATCCAGTCCGGCCATTGGCATTCTGCCGGCCGGCGCAATTCAATGGCGGCATCGAACGCGGAATCGATCATTCCCTGAACCAGTGCAATACGGGCGTTCGCTTCCCCGCGCCCAGCATCATCCGCGGGCATCATCGGCGGAACTGGCCAGCCATCATCCAGGTACCGGCAAATGGCGTCACTCTCGGTGAGGATGATATTGTCGCCGGCCACCATCGCCGGCACCCGGGACAGCGGCGTCACTGCGAGCAAGGCCGCCGCGTCGCTCCACGGATCGACTTCGATAAGCGTGACCCGTTCATCGAGCTGCTTTTCCCGCACCACCACCCGTACTTTGCGCGCGTAAGGCGATGTCTGATTGACGTAAAGCTCCATGCAGTCCTCCCCTGAGACTTGAATCTTGCCGGTCGCGTCGCGCCTGCGTGGCGCACCCTTTCGCCAGCCCGGCCTCTTTGTCAACAAGTGTGACGCCGGGTCAATTTGTGAAACACGTCACAGCACTGAAGTTACCCATGGAAGATTATGAATCCGTTGCGGAAAACGCAACGATGTTGATGGAAACACAGCAGCATCATGACATTCATAAAACACTAGGCGCACTCCTAGGACCTCTGGCTTGGGAAAGATGTCACCCGAGAGGAAAGTCGAGACTGAACCGACGCAGGCCAGACCTGCTCCTCGATGCCAGAAAATCAGCAAGGGCACCTTCCGGTGCCCTTTTTTTTGTCCGCCACAAATGCAACATTCGGCAACGGCGTCCGGCAAGCACCATTAAATGAATCCCGTAAACGGCATGTGAAGCTCGGCCGGCCGCTGGATCCAGTTCCCCGCCGGGTAGTGCGCGTTGCCGCTGATTGCGTGCAAAGTGTACGCATGGCGTGATTGCGGTGAACGATTCGGCTCGGAGAGGTGCGGAAATTCACCGTTGAATACGATCAGCGACCCTTTCGGCACTTCAAACCATACGAGCTTGCTCATGTCCCAGGCAAGTTCCGGGCGAATCGTGTCCATCGTCAACTGCCCATTCCCCTGCCTTCGGTAAATGGCCTTGAGTCCCTTGCGGTGTTCGCCCGGCAAGCCACCCAGGCAGCCGTTGTCCCGATGCGCATCCTCAATGGCGAACCAGAAACCCACCACCGATTGCGGCTCGGTATAGAGGAACGTGGAATCCTGATGGCAGACGACCTCGCCGCCGATGCCCGGCTGCTTGAATATGTACATCGACTGCACGATCCTCGGTTCGGCGAGGCCGACGCCCTCGGCAACCGCCTGCAGCCGCTCGCCACGCGAGAACGCATTGAACACCGGGTCAAGGTCGTGCATGGCGTGACCGATTTTGTTGACCGCCCGATCCAGCGGCACGCGTAACTTGCCGCCGGCATCAAAGGCGCCTTCCTCGAAAAACACACCGATGCCGTTCGCGGATTTTTCAAAGGATGCATCGAGAGCATGGCGATTATCGCGTGTGGAAAACACCGTGCCGGATGCGGCGGGTGCCAATTCGGCGACCAGTTCCAACGCGCGCTGTTTCAGCCGGTCGCATTCCGCGGCCTTCACGAAGTTTTCCAGCACAATGACCCCGTCGCGCGCATAGCCGTCGCGCGCTTCGGCCGCCAGGCTGGGCCCTTCATCAAAGCGACCGCGATAAACCATGTGATTCTCCGACCATTGAAAATTACATAATTGTGTGACAGAAAATCAGCTTGAACCCGGCAGCTTCGATGTCCGGCCCGCTTTTCCGTTTGCCTCGAGATTCGCGCGAACCCGCTCCCGGAAATAGCCGTTTTCCAAATATCGATAGAGATTTTTTCCCGGGCAAATGGTATCCCGCGAATAATCCTTATGGCCATGAATCGACTCCGGCGCAATCGCATATTTTGACGCAAGTGCGGTCATCAGGGCCGTTACTGCATCAAGTTGCGATTGATTTGGCTCGGCCTCCTCGTAATTGCCAACCACCTCGATCAGCGCATGACCGGCCGGATCGTATTCGGTATTGGTATCGCCCGCGAAGCGGATATCGCGCCCCGCGTAAATGATGCCGTCGAGGTCGATGATGTAGTGGTACGGAATATCGAGCCATTTCCGCGTTTCGCGCGACCAGGATTGCAGGTTTCGTAAATACTGCACGGGGTCATTGCCGCGCGGGAAGGCCACCCCCTGATGGTGCAGCGTGATGCGCTGGACCGAGTGCAGGCGCGCCTTCGATTCATCGGCGGGTGTCCCGCCCCATTGGCTGACCGTCACGATGTGCTTTCCGGGCGGCGCCGGCGATTCCGCGCGCGACGCGCAACCGCACAACATGGCGAAGGCAGCGGATATCGTCAACGCGGCAAAGAGGGACCTCGATTTCACGATGGGAGTCGCAGCGTGCATGTCGCCGCTACGCCGCTTTCAGCCGCGCGCGGCTGGACGATGACGCCATCCACAATCCGCCAAACGTGATGGCGCCATTGATGATCAGCAATTCCAGACCGATTTGATAGTCACCAAACAATGACGCCTGCCACGCATCGATGCCAAGGCAGATGAGGGGCGCTGCCAGCGCGATAAACGGCACGAACGGATCATTGACCGCACGCCGGGTCAGGATGCCGAAGGCAAACAGGCCCAGCAACGGGCCATAGGTGTAGCTGGCCAATTTCAGGATGAGGCCGATCATGCTCGGGTTGTCTGCCCACTTGAAAGCCATGATCAGCAGCAGAAACAGTCCCGCGAAGGCAAGGTGAACACGCTTGCGAAGCGCCCTATTCTGCGCTTCACTGGTGTCTTCGCGCCGTTGCATGCCAAGAATATCAATGCAAAAACTCGAGGTCAGTGCGGTGATCGCACCGTCAGCACTGGGAAACAGCGCCGAAATCAGGGCAATGACGAAGATGACCTGCATCATCGCCGGCAGATGGCCCAGCACGATTGCCGGAAAAATCTTGTCGCCTGTTGCCGTCACGCCGGCGCCGGGCGCATACAGGTAAAGCAATCCGCCGAGGAACAGGAACAGCAAGACCACGCCGAGCATGATGATGCTGAGCGCAATGATGTTTTTCTGCGAATCGCCAAGCGACTTCACCGATATGTTCTTCTGCATCATTTCCTGATCCATACCGGTCATGGCAATGGCGATGAACATGCCGGCGAGAACCTGCTTCACCCAGAACTGCCTGCTATTGGCGTCGGAGACAAAAATCGTCGACAAGCCGCGGCTGTCCATCTGCGCGAGACTTTCCGCGAATGAAAGCTGCAACCCGTTGAGCAAATAGCCTACGCAGATCACCAGGCCGAGCAACATGCAGGTGGTCTGCAAGGTGTCCGTCCAGACGATCGTCTTCACGCCGCCCTCATATGTGTACAGCAGGATCATGACGATGATGACCAGCGCGGTGAGCCAGAAAGGCACCTGAAGGCCATCGAGTATCGCGTCCTGGAGGATTTTCACAACCAGGTACAGGCGCGCGGTCGCACCGAGCGTGCGCGACAGGATGAAAAACGCGGCGCCGGTCTTGTAGGCGCGGCGCCCAAGCCGCACATCGAGGAAATGATAAATCGACGTAACATTCAGCCGGTAGTAAAGCGGCAGCAGCACGAAGGCAATCACCAGGTAGCCGAGCAATTGGCCGAGGACGATCTGGAAATAGGTGAAAGCCGTTGTGCCCACCGCGCCGGGTACGCTGATAAACGTCACGCCGCTCAGCGACGTGCCGATCATGCCGAAAGCAACCAGCATCCAGTTGCTGTTGCGGTTGCCGATGAAAAAACTGTCGTTGTTTGAATTTCGCGACGTGATCCACGCCACTCCCAGCAGCAGGAGAAAATAGGTGATGACGAAAAAGAACAGGATGCCGGGAGTCATGGGTCAAAGAATTGTACAAGCACTCGCGTGGCGGAACATCGCACGGTGAACCCAAATCGGACAAATTGGGCGCCTGCTGAAACACGGTGGATGCGTGCCTTCGCTATGAAACACCGCGGTCGATTGGCGATGGCACCGCGTATGACGCCAACATGAGGCCGGCAAGATTGAATCTGCCTTCGGCAGTAAGCCCGCCAAAAAAAACCCCGCCGGAGCGGGGTCTTCTTTCCATTGCTGCCAGGCGATTTACTGCTTCTTGCGCCTTGCAAAGCCCAGCCCGAACAGGCCCAGACCGAGCAAACCAAGTGTCGCCGGCTCCGGAACGGACACCGGGACCATGTAGAGCTGGTCCTGACTACGTCCGGTAAAGCCATTTTGCTCACTGAATCCACTGTACAGATTCAACACTCTGACATTGTGGGTATCGGTCCAGGAACTGCTTCCGCTAATCGCCGAAGCGACCCAAGCGTTCGCCTGAGCGTTGCTGTTGTAGGCCGTCAGAACGCTACCAGATAGTTCACCCTCAAGTTTCCAGACAGCAAGCTGGAATGCAGTATTGAGCGCCTGGTTGGCGGCCGTGCTAGCCTGGTTGTTGCTCCCCGTCATGTTGTATCCGAGGCTGCTTGCATTGGTCATGAACGCGGTGTAAAGCCAGGCAGTCGCGTGGCTGAGCGGGTCGGAGCCGGGGTTGCCGGGGGTGCCGTTGACGTCGCCGGAATAGGTGCCGCCAGTGCTAAGCCCACCATTGACAGCACTCGTATTGACGCGTACGAAATACTGGCTGCCGGGGCTGAAATGTTCGCTGTACTCAAGGCAGAACGTGAAGAAGGCATCTCCCGGGCCATTGGCGACCTGGCCGGCAACGCCGCTTGCCAGGAACTCACCACCACCCCCTATGCCGCCATTGGCGCCATTTCCGTACCCAAGAGTAATCTTGTCGCCCGTCGTCAGATTCAACAATTGCCGCGCCCCAAGTGTTGATGACATATGCACGCACCCGATCCCGAACGGCACCGAACGGCACGTGCGTTGACGCAGCGCGGCGGGTCTATACGCGAGAAATACCAACAGAAGGAGGATAGG
>JANNGY010000636.1:0-5263 GCA_031404095.1 Betaproteobacteria bacterium
CCTTGTGGTTGTTCGCGGGTACGACAGGGGTTAAAAGACGTTCCCCTTTAAACCCTGACATTCCCGCGGAAGCGGGAATCCAATCGCGCGCCTCGCGTCCCTGCGAACAACCACAAGGTTTGCGCCAAGCCCGGATCCAACCTTTCTGCGCTCATCTATGAATTGGATGCTTCTGGCTCCATGTATTTTGATACAGCGCATTTAACAGTTCGCCTGCCCTTTCATACTTCATTTTCCGCACCAGCACATTCTGCAACCCGAAGGTACACATATTGCCCCTTCGGGAATGACACCATTGTGGTGTACGTCGCGGGACTATAATTTTTTAAAGAAATGATCAAGTTCGCATGCCCACACTTGGCATCATTTCTAACGCGGAACAACCATGAATCACTGCTTGAGGTATTCCAGTCGCTGCTTTGGCGCATTCGCATTTGTTTCAATGCTTGTACTGTCTAGCTGTGGCGGTGGGGGTGGAAGTGATAGCCCTCCGGGCGCAAATACGCCGCCGCTGGTTGTAGTTCCCCCGCCGGGCACGCTTTCGGAATTTGCTGGGGCCCCGGATGGTGGAGGGAACTTGGATGGCGTGCCCGGCCGGTTTTGCGGAACGGCAGGCTTGGCGACCGACGCTCTCGGCAACGTCTACGTGGCGGACACCTGTAACAATTCAATCCGCAAAATATCTGCCGGCAGTGTCAGCACGGTAGCCAGTGAACAGATCGGATCACAGGATGGAACTGGCCTGCCGGTGTCGTTTTACCGGGTAGGGGCCGTCGCCGTGGACAGTACAGGCACAATTTATTTTACGACCAATACCTCCATTCGCAAGATCTCGGTGACAGGGCAAGTCAGTACGCTTGCCGGTTCGCCCACTCAATGCAATAGTAGTAGCGATGGCACAGGGGCGGCCGCTTGTTTTGCCCAACCTTTGGCGATTGCAGGCGACGGCTTGGGAAACCTCTTTGTGGCCGACGGCCTAGACAATACCGTTCGTAAGATCACGTCTGCCGGCGTGGTGACCACGGTTGCGGGAAAGGCCTATGACGCGGCGTACGCCGAAGGTACGGGGGCCGACGCTCGCTTCACTCGTCTTGTGGGGATCGCAGTGGACGGTACAGGAAATGTTTACGTTTCCGATTCCGGCAATCGGTTGATCCGCAAGATCACGCCGTCAGGCTTGGTCACAACGCTGACAGGCATCAGGCCCAACTTCGGTTATGTCGGTTCTATTGACGGCCCACCGGGGATAGCTAACTTCGTGAGACTTGGTGCCATGACCATCGATAGTCAGGGCAATCTGCTCGTGCTGGACCGCAATATTGTCAGAAAAGTAACGCCGGACGGCATCGTAACCACGCGTGAGGCGCGTTTCGCAGATGGCACGGTCGCATTACTCAACGGCGACGGCATTGCCGCTGACATGGCAGGCAATGTCTTTGTGGCGGCAAATGGCGCTGTATACAGACTCGCCCCCGACGGCATCGTCAGCATCGCTGCTGGTGTTCCTTTGGCTGGTCCCGGCTTTGCAGATGGCCTGGGCAGGGCCGCCAATTTTAACGAACCGGGCAACTTGGCGGTCGACACTGGTGGCAATGTTTATGTGGCCGATATCGGCAACAACGCCATGCGCCGAATCACACCGACAGGTAACGTAACGACGATCGCCACCAACGTCGCCGCGAGCACGGCATCGGTCTTCCGCTCGGGCCTACATTTTGATTTGACCATTGATCAAGTCGGAAACATTGTCATTACGGACGCGGTCTTGCATCTTGTCCGGCGGTTCATGCCGGACGGTTCGCTCGTTACATTTGCCGGCAGCCAATGGCCGGATGGACAAGTGGCGAAGGCCTGTAGCTTCGGGTGCTTTTACAACGTTGGTGCAAGTCGGCCAATGGCGATCGTGGGCGATGGCCTGGGCGACTTTTATGTCCTTGACAGTAATCGCATTCGCAAAGTCGGCCTGACCGGAGGTGATTCAATCGTCACCTGCGGCGGCAGCGAATTTTGCCAGGCGTCACAGGGATTGTATCCGCAGGGTCTCGTTCGAGATTCAGCGGGCAACTTGTACAACCTTCAAAGACATGCGGTTGTAAAGATCTCACCTGCTGGTGTGGTGGCAGTCATTGCAGGCGATGCACTGCAAACAGGATTTGTCGACGCAGTTGGCCCTCTTGCCCGGTTCAGCGCACCTACGTACCTGGCAATCGATGGCCACGACAATATCTTTGTCGCCGACACGGCAAACAACGCTGTGCGCAAGGTAACGCCATCCGGTGTGGTAACCACGATCGCCGGTAGTCCTGGGCTGCGTGGCGTCAAGGTAGGCGCACTGCCAGGGAGCCTCACAAAGCCAACCGGTATCGCGGTAACGGCAGACGGCAAAACGATATACGTCGTCTCTCAACATGCGGTGTTGAAGATTGAGCCTTGACCAGGAGCGCAATTGAGGATCGCCGTCGTACCAGGATTGCGCAAGTGACGAGATAATCAGCGATCGCAATTCTCGACGTCGGCGCGAATCGACGCCAGCCATGCTTCGCACGTCGCATCCATCGGTGGCGCCTTCAACGCGACAATTTTCCGCTGCGATTTCGACCAGCACGCCACATGCTTCGGCCAGACGGTGTCGGCTCGTTCATTGATGGCAGCGAGTGTTTCCGGATTCGCAAGTCGCGGACGAACGAGTTCAAGGCGCGTCGCCATGCCCTGGCAGAACTGTTCCTGCCGGAGTTGGACTTCCGACAAGAGCGTCGGCACCACGCGGTGCAGGTAAGGCTGTTTCTGGATAGGCTCCAGCACAATGCCGCCCTGCGCATTGCGCGCCATCACGATCGCGCCATCGTTTTCCGGCACCAGCAACATCGTCAATCCCGGATGGCTCTCGGTCCATGGCGGGACAGACTGCGTTATCAGGCGCATGCTGTCTTGCGCCTGCCAGACCGAACGCAGATTGCTCAAAAGCACACTGCTGCCAATCATGACGGCGAGCGCGAGCATGACGACTGCGGCCGCTCGCACTTGCTGAGATCTGGTGACCGTTGGCTGCGGCTTTGCCAGAAAGACGCCGATCGCCAGCGCGAGCCATGCGACCGGCCCGTAAGCGAGGCGGCCACCTTCGCCGAGTCCACTCATGGCGCCGATATTAAGAACTGTAGCCAGCGCCAGACCGCCACTGGCAGCGGCCAGCGCCAGTGTCAGCCGCCAGTGCGGTGCGGGAGTGGCGATTGCCAGCAGCGAGATGCCCGCAACGATTGCGGCGAGGTAGATGCCGGCAAGAATCGGCGTGGCAGTCGCAAGTGCAGACCACCACGGTCCAAGGGATTGCAGTGAACTCCAAAGTTTGACGTGAAGCGCAATGCTGCTTGCGCCATCCGGCGTATAGACCTGCCACGCATTGCCGAACAGCAATGCGCGCCATGCCATGAACAACCCCGCCGCGACAAACGTGGCAACCACCGCCGCCCATTGTGAACGCGACAATGTTCCGCGCAAGGCAAGCGCCACCAGCGCCATCTGCAGAGGCAATACGGCAGCGGATTCCTTGAAGCCGAGCGCGGGAATCATCAGCAGCGGCAGCAGATACGCCGACCGCGTTGATGCTGACGCCGCGCCGCCGATCCAGAAATAGACGCCCGCTAACGAAAGCGACGTCACCCAGCCGTCGGAGCGCGCCGACATCCAGTACACGCCCTCGGCGATCGCGGGACACAGGCCGAACAGCAGTGCGGCCAGTGGCGCGGCGAGCGTGGCGTCGCACTGGCTACGCTGCGCGAATCGCGTGACGACCAGCGACACCAGCAGGGTATTGGCGAGATGAACGGCAAAATTGACCAGGTACCAGCCGGCATAGTGTGCATCGGCCAATGCGTAGTTGAGCGCAAGGCTTAGCATCATCATCGGCCGGTAAAACGCACCGAGCGAGGGCACCGGTTCGGCAAACTGCCGCAAGGTGTCGTGCCACAAGGTTCCCTGTTGTGTCTGCGCATACGCGCGATGCAGGTTGGACAAGTCATCGCCGTGCCAGAAGCCGCCGAAGCCCGGCGCATAAACGCAGGCGACGATCACCACCGGCAGCCACAGCAACAACAAAGGATGCTTGCGCAGAACGTCGAACATCACTTCACTTGCTCAGAGCGCAGACCGCGACCGAGCATCAGTCGATTGAGCAGGAAGGAAACCGGCGTCGTGATCACGAGCGCCAGCGCGAGCGCGATTCGCGGGCCGAGATCCAGCCAGATGCCGAAGAAATGAATCAGCCCCGCCGTCAGCGCATATTGCGCGAGGTACACCAGCGGATAGGCGCCGGCCACTTTCCATTCGAGCGCGCGGCGAAAGACGAAACGCGAATTGCCGACATACGCCAGCGCAATGCCGAGCGCAAAAATGATTGCGTAGGCCACTTGCGGATGCAGCACAAACACCAGCAGGCAATAGGCCAGATAGGTGACTGCCGTATTGAACAACCCAAACAGTACAAAGCGGGCACCCTCCGCGCGCAGGTCCTGGCCGGTATCCGTGTTGCTCATGCAGGTTTAATGATCCGCAGGAACTCGTCATAGTCGCGGATATAGTCCGCCGGATCATAGAAGTCCGAGGCGAAGACCAGCAGGACGGCATCGGCGGAATAGCGATACTGCGTCGCCCATACCCGCGGCGGAACATGCAGCCCAAGTTCCGGCCGGTCAAGCAGGAATTCCTCACGCTGGGTGCCGTCATCGACCACTACCGATACCTGGCCATGGGTGCAGACCAGGAACTGGTGACACTGCCGGTGCGCGTGTTCGCCGCGAACTTCCGCGCTGGGTACGTCGAAGACCAGGAAGTAGCGTTGCGGCACAAACGGCAGGTTGCGGCCGAATTCGCCGGCCGAGAGATTGCCGCGCATGTCCTCGATGCGCGGCATGCGATGCAGGGTCACGCCGTTGACGCGCGATGCGGTCGTTGCGGCGTCGGTGGCGGCGTTGGTGGCAGATACGGCCGGTGCCTCAGCCGGCCGCCCGGAATCGACGTAGCCGACAATGCGCGCGGGGTTGCCGGCGACGATCGCGTGGCTCGGCACGTCACGCAACACCACTGCGCCGGCGCCGACCATCGCGCCACGGCCGATGACGATGCCGGGGAGGATGGTGGCGTTGGCGCCGATCGAGGCGCCGCGCTCGACGGTGGTGCGCGAAAACTGCGCGGGCGGTTGGCGGCTGCGCGGAAAAGGGTCATTGGTGAAGGTGACGTTGGGACCGATGAAGACATCGTCTTCCAGCGT
>JANNGY010000637.1:0-3454 GCA_031404095.1 Betaproteobacteria bacterium
TAACCATTTTGTTGTCTGCCCGTCCTGCGACGTAGGCAGCCCTTTCAATCAAATTGCGAACTGAATCAAATAATGTTGGTAGGCACGATTGGACTCGAACCAACGACCCCCACCATGTCAAGGTGGTGCTCTAACCAGCTGAGCTACGTGCCTGCAAGCCGCGTATTTTAGCCGAATCGACGCACTTGCCGCAACCCGCTTCACCGCTAGTACGGGTGACCGGCCGGCGAATGATTTATCCTTGCTGTTCACCAACGGGAGTCACCATGGCTGTCATCGAAGTCCAGCATCCCCTCGTCAAACACAAGATCGGACTGTTGCGGCGGGTGGATCTCAGTACCAAGTCATTCCGCGAATTGACCGCCGAGATAGGCCGCCTGCTGGCCTATGAGGCGTGCAAGGACTTTCCGCTGGAGAAAACCCACGTGGAAGGTTGGTGCGGCACGGTGGAGATTGACCAGATCAAGGGCAAAAAAGTGACACTGGTGCCGATCCTGCGCGCCGGCCTTGGGATGCTCGAAGGCGTACTGGACATGATTCCCAGTGCAAAGGTAAGTGTCGTCGGCATGTCTCGAAATCATGAGACCCTGCAGCCGGAACCGTACTTCGAGCGGTTTGTCGGCCAGCTCGACGAGCGTGTGGCGATTGTGCTGGATCCCATGCTCGCGACGGCGGGCTCGATGATTGCGACAATCGACATGCTGAAAAAAAATGGCGCAAAGCAAGTAAAGGGATTGGTGCTGGTCGCAGCGCCGGAAGGCATTGCGCGCCTCAATGCCGTGCACCCGGACGTGGAAATATACACGGCCGCCATCGATAGCCACCTTAACGAAATCGGCTACATCATTCCTGGCCTGGGAGACGCCGGCGACAAGATATTCGGCACCAAACCATGATGCAGTTCGGACTGACGCTACTCGATGTTATCGCCGCGAGCTGGTTTGTTTTGTGCTGGGTCGGTTATATGCTGTTTTCAGAATGGCATGCGCATCGTACTGCCAGCTTGCTGTCCCGTATGGATTTCTACCGTCGAGAATGGATGAGCCGCACCATCCAGCGCGAGAATCGAATTGTCGATGCCGCCATCGTCCAGAATCTGTTTCAGGGCAATAACTTTCTCGCCTCCACCTCGATTCTGGTGCTGGGCGGCCTGGCGGCGTTGCTGGGCGCATCGACGCAGGTGATAGGCGTCATGGCGTCACTCCCTCTCGCCCAGGCATCGAGCGAACGCGGTTTCGAAATCAAGATTCTGTTGATGATTGTGATTTTTGTTTATGCTTTTTTCAAGTTCACGTGGGCGATGCGGCAGTTCAATTTTCTTTCGCTGATGATCGGCGCGGCGCCTGCGAAAAACGATGACCCCGCGGCAGTAGACGAGTTCATCAATCGTGCCGCCACGCTAGCCTCGCTTGCCGGAGAAAATTCCAATCGGGGCCTGCGCGCCTTCTACTTTGCGCTGGCGGCCATGTCGTGGTTCATGCATGCCGTGTTGTTCATGGGCGTAAGCGCCCTCGTTGTAGGCATTCTGTATCACCGCGAATTCCGCTCACGCACCTTGCGTGCGCTGGTTGACAACACGTAGGGAAGTGAACCGGCGCGATAGTCACGCACCACCGGGTCTATCCTGTGCTCAATACACGTTGCAGGGCTTCTTCATCGAGAAAAAAGTGGCAAATCTCCCGTTCCATTTCCAGCAAAACCGGGACCTTGTCGCCCCACTCCGCCTCGAGTTGCGGTTGCTGATCGATATCGACAACCTGAATTTCGAACGCCAATGATAAACGGACCCGGAAAGATTCAAGGGCCGTGATCATGTCGTCGCAAAGGTGACAATAGCTTCGCGACAACACCGTAAAACTGCGCATGGCTACTTGCTGTCTATGCGCAGCGTCACCAGGCGGGTGTCATTCTCGCGTTTGATCACCAGCGCGATTGCTTTCTTGGCATCAAGCTTGTCGAGCAGGTCGTTCAACTGCTTGCCTGACTTGATATCTACGGTATTCACGGCGAGCACGACGTCTCCCTCGCGAATGCCGGCGCGTTCAGCGGCGCCTTCCACATCGCTCACCAGCACGCCATGCTCAACCTTCAGTTCCTTGCGCTCGGCCGCATCGAGGTCGCTGACCACCAGGCCGACGCGATTCGGTTTTGTATCCTTCTTGTCGTCTTTCTTCTTGTCTGCCACCTTCACGGCACGGTTTTCCGACGGCGCTTCGCCGACCGTGACACTGAGATCCCGATTTGAACCCTTGCGCCAGATTGTCATGGTCAATTTGGTGCCCGGTGCCATGTTGGCGATCGTGCGCACCACATCCGCGTTGGAGTCCATTACCTTGCCGTTTACCTTGAGGATGATGTCCTGCGGCAACAAACCCGCCTTCTCGGCCGGCCCGTCCTTTTCAACCGATTGCACCAGCGCGCCCTTTTCATTCGCCAACGACAGTGCTTCGGCGGCATCCTTGCTGACAGGTCCGATGAGCACGCCAATGCGCCCGCGATTCACTTTGCCGTTCTTGATGAGCTGGTTTGCCGTACTCATGGCGATATTGGCAGGGATGGCAAACGAGATGCCGAGATAGCCGCCATTACCGGAAAAGATTTGCGAATTGACGCCGACGACTTCGCCTTTCAGGTTAAACAGCGGGCCACCGGAATTTCCCGGGTTCACGGCAACGTCGGTCTGGATGAACGGCGTGAGTGCCTCACGCGACTCGCGCGCCTTCGCGCTGACAATTCCGGCAGTCACCGTATGCTCGAAGCCAAATGGCGAACCGATCGCCAGCACCCATTCGCCGACTCGTACCTTGTCGGAATCACCAATGTTCGCCTTGGGCAATCCTGTTGCGTCAATTTTCAGCACGGCGATATCGGTGCGCTCATCGCTGCCAATCACCTTGGCTTTGAATTCACGTTTGTCGGTCAGGGTGACTGTCACTTCGTCGGCCTTCGCCACCACATGCGCATTGGTGATGACATAACCGTCGCCCGAAATGATGAAACCCGAGCCCTGTCCGTAATCACGCAGCGGCGGTTCCTGATCCTGCTGATTGCGGGGTGTTCTGCGGCGCGGCGTGTTCGGGTTTTGCGGATTTTGTCTTGGCTGGGCCTCGGGCGGCAGGAAGCGGCGAAAAAATTCGTTCAGGTCGTCGTTGTCCAATTGGGGCGAACCGGGGCGCTGGCTGCCAAGTCTTGCCTTGGTACTGACGTTGACGACTGCCGCAGCATGTTTATCCACGAGATCTGCAAAATCCGGCAGGTCTTTTGCATGCAGCCGGCTGGTTGCGGCATTTGCAAATGCAAACGCGAAGGCGGCAAGCAGCATCGCCGTCAAGTGGGACGCAGACCAGGAACGGGCGCGAAGTGACTCAGACCCCACCTGAATCGCACGGCTCTGGGCCTGAATTTGGTTACGATTTGACATAATTTCTCCATTTACAAAAAAGACCCGCCGGGC
>JANNGY010000638.1:0-4112 GCA_031404095.1 Betaproteobacteria bacterium
AGATTGTCGAACTTGGACTTGGTCACGCTGTCATTGACGTTGATGGCGGGGAATGCAAGCTTGCCGTCCTTGTGCATCTGGTAGAGCCGATGCACGCCGGTGGTGGTTTCTTCGGTGACGCCCTTGATGGCCTTTAGACGAACTGAGTACCAATGCGGATCGGTAGCCAGCTTTGCCTTGATGGCGGCAAACAGGATGCGCTCTTCCTCGGCACCCGGGTTGTGCAATACGGAAGGATCGGTTTCGGCGCGCGTGCCGAGGTGCAGCAGCAAGGTTGCGTCGCCGCCGTCGTCGAGGATCATGTTGGAATAACCGCCGTCCTTCCAGTCGAAAATGCGGTGGGTGTAATCCCAGTATTCTTCCAGCGTTTCGCCCTTGACCGCGAAAACCGGCGTGCCGTTGGCGGCGATGGCGGCCGCGGCATGGTCCTGGGTGGAAAAAATATTGCACGAGGCCCAGCGCACTTCGGCGCCCAGCGCTTCCAGCGTCTGGATCAGGACCGCGGTCTGGATGGTCATGTGCAGCGAACCGGTGATGCGCGCGCCCTTCAGCGGGCGGGTGACGGCGAATTCCTCGCGTATCGCCATCAGGCCCGGCATTTCGGTCTCGGCGATGCGGATTTCCTTGTTGCCCCAGTCGGCCAGTTTCAGGTCGGCGACGTGGTAGTCGGCGTGGATCAAATTTTGTGGTTTCAATACGGCGTTCATGAAAGCTCCTTCGGTTGACTTTGTTTCGCGAGCACCAAAAGAAAACGGCGCCCACACTGGATTACAGTGTGGGCGCCGTTGTTGCTTGATTCGTTTCCGAGCCTGGTCGATTGGGTTTGGTGTAACCCGGGAATCGCGCGCAGCGCCCCTCGGAGCGACGAATTATACGGAAATCACCCTACCGTGGCAAGCGTACCGACTGCCTTTTTGGCTTCACCCTTGAGGCCGGCAGCTTCGCGCAGTTCGGCGATTTTGTCGGTGGCTTCCCAGCTGAATTCCGGCTCTTCGCGTCCAAAATGGCCATAGGCCGCAGTCTTGGCATAAATCGGCCGCAACAGGTTCAGCATTTGCACGATGCCGCGCGGCCGCAGGTCAAAATGCTTCGCGACGATCTCGGCAATTTTCTCGTCCGGAATCACCCCGGTGCCCTCAGTGTAGACCGTGATATTCATCGGCTTGGCCACGCCGATGGCGTAGGCCACCTGCACCTGGCACTGGCGCGCCAGCCCGGCCGCGACCACGTTCTTGGCCACATCGCGCGCGGCATAGGCGGCGGAACGATCAACTTTGGACGGGTCCTTGCCGGAAAACGCACCGCCGCCGTGCGGGCAGGCGCCGCCGTAGGTGTCGACGATGATCTTGCGGCCGGTGAGGCCGCAATCGCCCTGCGGGCCGCCGATGACGAAACGACCGGTCGGGTTCACCAGGTAGCGGTGATTTTTCAGCCAGTCCTTCGGTAGCACCGGCTTGATGATGATGACTTCGATCACCTCGTCGATGGCGGCTTGCTTCATCAGCTTGCCGTCGGACATTTCCGGGCTGTGCTGGGTGGACAGCACCACGGTGTCGATCGAGTGCGGCTTGCCGTCGACGTAACGCATCGTCACCTGTGACTTGGCATCCGGGCGCAGCCACGGCAGGCGGCCGTCGCGGCGCAGTTCTGACTGGCGCTGCACCAGCCGGTGCGCATAGTAAATCGGGGCGGGCATCAGCACGCTGGTTTCATCGCAGGCGTAGCCGAACATCAGGCCCTGGTCACCGGCGCCCTGGTCGAGATTGTTGTCTTGCGCGGCGTCCACACCCTGCGCGATGTCCGGGCTCTGCTTGTCATAGCAGACCATGACCGCGCAGCCTTTGTAGTCGATGCCGTATTCGGTGTTGTCGTAGCCGATGCGCTTGATGGCATCGCGGGTGACGCCGATGTAGTCGATGTTGGCATTGGTGGTGATTTCGCCGGCCAGCACCACCAGCCCGGTGTTGCACAGCGTCTCCGCGGCCACGCGGGAATGCGGGTCTTGCGCTAGAATCGCGTCGAGAATCGAATCCGAAATCTGGTCCGCCACCTTGTCGGGATGGCCTTCAGAAACGGATTCGGACGTGAACAGAAAATCGGTCATTGGCTTCCCCACAGAAATAAGCCCACAGTCATTGAAGAAATTGGTTCAGCTGCAACAATATTCATGCGCAGCCGAACGTTGAATTTTAGCAGAAAGACCCACGTGTCCCAAGCCCTTGCCAATGACCGGCCCCCAGGTTTCTTCTCGTGACTTGGCTGTTTCAACTGTTCGGCAGGCTGCCGCTTCGACTCAATCAGGTGGTGGGCGCGGTCCTGGGCAGGCTGGCATGGCTGGCCTCGGCGAGGCACCGCAACATCACCCGAGCAAACGTCGGCAACTATGCGAGGCATGCGAAGCTGGATGATCTCGCCTCGCTGCTGAACCAATCCATCGTTGAACAGGGCAAAGGCATGACCGAGTTGGCGATCGCCTGGACAGCGCCGGTGGAACGCCTGTATTCACTGGTAACCGCGTGCACGGGTTGGGAACACGTCGAGGCCGCCAAAGCCGGGCAGCGTCCCATCATTTTTGTCACGCCGCACCTCGGGTGCTACGACATTGCCGGCCGTTACGTGGGTGGCCGCATGCCCGTCACCGTCCTGTATCGCTCGCCCAAGCAGGCATGGCTGGAACCGATCATGCAGAGTGGACGGGTGCGCAGCGGCGGCAGCACGGCAGCGGCCGACGCCAGTGGCGTGAGAGCCTTGCTCAAAACCCTCAAGGCCGGCGGCAATATCCTCATCCTGCCCGATCAGGTGCCCGCCCCGGAACAGGGTGGTGACGGCGTGTGGACGGATTTCTTCGGCCGGCCGGCGTATACGATGACCCTGCTGCCACGGATTGCGCTATCCACCGGCGCGGCGGTGCTGTTCTTTTTTGCCGAGCGTCTGCCCAAAGGGGCCGGCTACCACGTTCATATCGAACCCACGACCGAGACCTTTGCGCGCGACAAGCTGATCGCCGCGCGTCAAACCAACGCGATGGTTGAAAAGCTCGTGGCGATGGCGCCGGCGCAATATCTGTGGGGCTACAATCGGTACAAACCCCCCGCCGGCGCGCCGCCGGCGCCGGACTCCTGAAGCGATCATGCGCCTTGTCCTGGTGATTCTCTGGTGCCTGCGATGGCTACCGCCGCGCTGGGTGGCCGCACTCGGCAATGGCCTCGGTGGCCTGCTGTTTCACTGGGGGCGCAAGCGCGTCACGCTGATCAACCTGAAAGCCTGCTTCCCGGAAAAGTCCGACGCCGAGCGCGAGCAAATCGGCCGCGGCGTGTTCCGTAATCTCGCCCGATCGACGCTTGAGCTCGGCCGGCTCTGGTACGCGCCGCTGGACGTGGCGCTGGCCAACATCAAACTGGTGGACAGGCACCTGATGGACGAATGGGCCGGCAAGGTGCCGGTCATCGTGCTGGCGCCGCATTTTGTCGGGCTCGACATTGGCGGCGCCGTGTTTTCGCGCGCCTACCCCGATGCGTTTTCGATGTATTCCGAACAGA
The DNA here is from genome assembly GCA_031404095.1 of Betaproteobacteria bacterium. GTDB lineage: Bacteria > Pseudomonadota > Gammaproteobacteria > Burkholderiales > Usitatibacteraceae > UKL13-2. Next base: position 3,540 of record JANNGY010000638.1, read on the forward strand.
AAAACAAGGTGTTCGACCAAGCCTTGCGCCGCGCCCGCAAACGCTACAGCGACGCCATACTGGTCACGCGCCAGCAGGGATTGCGGCCGGTATTGAAGGCACTCAAGGACAGGAAGCCGTTCTACTACCTGCCCGACATGGACTTCGGTGCGAAGGACGCCGTCTTCGTCGACTTCTTCGGCATCAAGACCGCGACCGTGACCGCGGTGTCGCGGCTTTGCGCGATTTCCGGTGCAAAAGTAATCCCCCTGGTGACCCGCCAGACCGATTCAGGCTACGAGGCACGTTTTTATCCCGCGTGGGAAAATTTTCCGACCGGCGACGTCGAGGCCGATGCACGCCGCGTGAATGCCTTCCTGGAGGAACGAATCCGCGAAATGCCCGACCAGTATTTCTGGGTGCACAAACGCTTCAAAACGCGGCCGCCGGGTGAGGAATCATTTTATTGATGCGTGCTCAATGACAAAAGAGTCTTGAACCACAGAGGACACAGAGAACACGGAGAAAGCCCTTCGGTTTTTCTCCGTGTTCTCTGTGTCCTCTGTGGTTCAGGATTTTGGCGTTGTTGGATTC
>JANNGY010000639.1:0-2561 GCA_031404095.1 Betaproteobacteria bacterium
GAAATTCGCTTCGACCGCTTCGAATTTGAGGAAAAACGCCCGGCCAATGTGATTGAAGCCGCCGCCGGCGGCGCTGCCCTCGGGCTGAAGATTGCGGTCAATGTCGGCGCGATGCTGCTGGCGTTCATCGGCTTGATTGCCCTGCTGAACGGGGCGGTAGGCGGCGTCGCCGGCTGGATGGGCTTTGCCGGCGTGAACCTGGAAACCCTGCTGGGCAAGGCGTTCTCGCCGCTTGCCTACATGTTGGGCGTGTCCTCCGACCACGCCGCATTTGCCGGCAACCTCATTGGGCAAAAACTGATCCTGAACGAGTTTGTCGCTTACGTCGGCCTCGCCCCCTATCTGCAGCCCGAGGCCAAGGTCATTGCGGCCGGCCTGACGGTCATCGATCCGCGCACGTTGGCGATCGTGTCTTTTGCCTTGTGCGGCTTCGCCAACTTCACGTCAATTGCCATTTTGGCCGGCGCATTCGGCAGCATCGCGCCGCATTTGCGCGGTGATGTCGCGCGGCTCGGCATGCGGGTGGTCGCCGCTGCGACGCTGTCGAACCTGATGAGCGCGACCATTGCCGGTATCTTTCTCAGCCTGAAATACTGATAGCCATGCAGTTGCCGCAGGAATTCATTCGCCGGAAACGCGATGGCCATGAGCTGTCGAAGGCGGAAATTGTCGACTTCATTCGCGGCATTACCGACGAGTCCGTCAGCGAAGGCCAGATTGCCGCTTTCACGATGGCGACGTATTTCAACGGCATGACGCGCGATGAGGCCGTCGCGCTGACGACCGCGATGCGCGATTCCGGCAGGGTGCTGGAGTGGAAGGCGCTTGATCTCCCCGGCCCGGTGGTGGACAAGCACTCCACTGGAGGCGTCGGCGACGTCGTGTCGTTGATGCTGGGCCCGATGGTCGCCGCCTGCGGCGGATTCGTGCCAATGATTTCGGGCCGCGGCCTCGGGCATACCGGCGGCACGCTTGACAAGTTCGACGCCATTCCCGGTTACCAGACGACCATTTCGATCGAGAAATTCCAGCAGGTGGTGAAGGACGTCGGTGTCGCCATCATCGGCCAGACGGCAGACCTTGCGCCGGCCGACAAGCGCCTCTATGCAACCCGCGACGTCACCGCCACGGTCGAATCGATACCGCTCATCACGGCCTCTATCCTCTCGAAGAAACTCGCCGCCGGACTCGACGCACTGGTGATGGATGTCAAGGTGGGTTCCGGTGCGTTCATGCCGACAATGGAAAAATCGCTCGAGCTGGCGCGCAGCATCGTCGCGGTCGGCAATGGCGCCGGTGTAATCACTTCCGCGCTGCTGACCGACATGAGCCAGCCACTGGCGCCGTGCGCGGGCAATGCCATCGAAGTACGCTGCGCGCTCGATTACCTCAGCGGAAAGTCGCGCCCGGCGAGATTGCACGAGGTGACGATGGCACTGTCCGCCGAATTGCTGGTGCACTCCGGCCTGTTCAGCGAGGACGCCGCCGCCAGGCTGGCACTCACGCGCGCCTTGGAAGATGGCCGCGCGCTGGAAGTATTCGAGCGCATGGTGGCGACGCTGGGGGGGCCGGCTGACCTGACGACGAATCCGGACAAATACCTTGACGCGGCGCCGGTGAAAGCCCCGGTGTTGGCCGCGCATGGTGGATTTATCGGCCCGATGGACACGCGCGCCCTGGGCATGGTGGTGGTGGGCCTCGGTGGGCCTCGGTGGCGGCCGCCGCCGTGCCGCCGATGCGATTGATTTTGCCGTCGGATTATCCGGCTTCGTGGCGCAGGGCGAAAGCGTCAAGTCCGGGGGACCATTGGCATTCGTGCATGCGCGCTCGCAGGCGGCGGCGGAGGTGGCGGCAACGGCGGTGCGATCGGCCATCACGATTGTTGAAGTGCCGCCGGATGCAAAACCCGTCGTTTACAAGACGGTGCGCGAGTAGAATATTTTTCTGCGGTAATTCCCGGTACAGGAGGACGTTGACATGGCAGCCCCTTCAACAAAAGCAAAATCCGGCAGCACGGTGGTTCTGGTCGGCACCCGCAAGGGCCTTTTCATCCTGCACGGCGACGGCAAGCGCGAAAAATGGCGCGTCGAAGGCAAGGTGCCGCACTTCCTCGGCCAGATCGTTAATCACGCGGTAATGAATCCGCGCACCGGAACCATGCTCGCAGCCGCCAGGGCCGGCCATCTTGGGCCGACCGTATTTCGTTCGACCGATTCCGGCAAGTCGTGGAAAGAGGCCGCGTCGCCGCCGGCATTTCCCAAACGCGAGACCGCAGACTATGGCTGGTCGGTCGCACACGTGTTCTGGCTGACAACGGGCCACGCGTCTGAACCCAAGGTCTGGTACGCGGGGTCATCGCCGCATGGGCTGTTCCGCTCCGACGATGACGGCGTGACCTGGCAGGGCGTCGATGGCTACAACCTGCATCCCGACCGGCCAAAATGGCTGGGCGGTTCACAGGAGTCCCCGCCGGACGGGGCGACGCTGCATTCGATCAACGTCGATCCTTTCGATGCCAAGCACCTGATGATCGGCATGTCCGGTGGCGGCGTGTTTGAAAG
>JANNGY010000640.1:0-8331 GCA_031404095.1 Betaproteobacteria bacterium
CCGACCAGATCGCGCGCATCTTTGACCACTCCGAATTGTCCAAGCGAGAAAAGTGGAAGAAACGCACGGATTATCGAGAAGCTACGATAGACAAAGCCATAGACGGCGCGAAGGGCGATTATTTTGAGTATGTTAAGGGCAAGGGTGCTGCCGGGATTGCGGCAGGCGTGGCAGCCGGTGGCGTGGCGCTGGCGCTATACGGCGACAAGCTGCAAGGCGGGGCTGGGGATTTAGAGACTGTCAAGCGGGGTCAGCTGGCCTCGACCATTGAAAACGGCATACAAGTGTTGCTTCGGGATCATAGGACGCAAGGTGTTTGTGGCTACAACCTCTTTGCGGGCGCGCCCTATGCATTGCGGCCGCTGGGCGCGGTGTTCGGGCCGGCGGCCTTGTCGCCAGTGGGCGAGTTCCTAGAGGCTGACGGGACGGCGGTACGTGCGTGGTTTAACCGTGAGTACCGCATGCGATTTTCAAAAGACGATGCCTTAGACATAATCTGCGCTTGGTCGAAGCATGTGAAATATAACCCGGTGACGGATGCGCTAGATGCGGCACTTGCCGGATGGGACGGCGTACCGCGCCTCAATAACTGGCTGCACACGTACCTTGGAGTTGATCCGACAATCGCGCCGGAATATCACAGGGTGATTGGGCGCGCGTTTTTGATTGGCACCGTTGCGCGGGCATATTCGCCAGGCTGCAAATTTGATTACATGCTGGTGCTTGAAGGCCGCCAGGGCGCGGGCAAGAGTCGCACGGCGCGGGTGATGGGTCAGGCGCTTTGCCCAGATGCGTACACAGAGACGGTGCCAGTTCTTACCGCGACAACAAAAGAGGCCGCCATTCATATCCGGGGCAAGCACGTTGCGGAGATGCAGGAACTTGCCGGGCTTCGGAAAGCTGACCTTAACACCATCAAGGAATTCGTTTCGACGATGGAAGATAGGCTGCGCCCGCCCTTCGCACGTTCGGCGGTGGACTGGAAACGGACGTGCGTTTTCATTGGCACGACCAATGACCAAGAGTATTTGAACGACCCAACCGGGTCGCGTCGCTTCTGGGGTTGCGAAGTTGGCAAGACCGGAAAGGTTGACGTTGACCGACTGCGTGCGGACATGCTGCAACTTTACGGCGAAGCGGTCGCGGCATATCGCGACGGTGAGGTGTTTAACTTGGAGGAAAAATCTGTCGAGTTCCTGCGTCAAGCACGTTACAACAAGCGCAAAGGCAAATAGGCGACGCGTGGGACGACAACATAGCGAGCTTCAAGGTGCGAACTTTCACGACGATGAAATCCTTGTCGAACCGCTACGCGCTGGGCGAACTATATGAGGCGGTGTTCCCAACTGCGCGCATCGAAGTTAGCGGGCAAGACTTCGACAAGATGACACAGATGCGGTTTTCAGCACGCCTGCAACATGCGGGGTTTGAGAAGTTCAAGACGGGGGGGTTATCGGTTTGGCGGCTAGAAGCCGGCGCAGTTGAACAGATCAAGATAGAGATCGTGGACACTTGCCCCGCACTTCCGGGCGTATCTGCGCTGGTGAAAACGAAAGCGGGCGCAGCACGGCCGGCGCCGGCGCCCGGGCAAATCCACTGAAAACACGGCGAACGGGCTGTCTGCGGGCTAATTTGGGGATACCTACCCCCCAAAAGGGACACCTAGGGACACCTTTAGGGATACCTCAAGCGGGCAACTTGAGGGCAGGTTTCCCCCAGCGTACCGGCGTACCGGCGTGCGGGTCTGGTGCGAAGGGATACCCCCCCCGTGATTGACTACGAGAGAGAGAATAAATAACAAATAATTTTTCTATCGTTTATCTAGGACTTTGAGAAACAGTGTCCGGGTGTCCCCGGTATCCCTAAAGGCAATTTATGGAACGCAATCAAGAGGTGGCAGCGACGGCGGCACGGACAAGTTTGGAGCTTGTCCGGTTCGCGGTTGAACGAGACAACAAGATGCAGCGGTCACAGGTGGGTGATGTGCGGGGCGCTAAGGCGTTGAATGTGTTTGACCCTGCCCATGTGTTCGGGAAGGCCCTCGCGGGTCTGCTGTCGGCCTCCGCTGATGGCTGCGCGGTATCTGCCGATGACATTGCGGACTCGTTGCGGCTTCTAGCTCTGAAGCTACGAACGGGCGATTCAGCGTATGTGCTGGCTTCTCTTGCCGGTCAGGCGGCCTTGCTTGAGAGGCTTATGACAACGGCGGCAAGTGAAATGGATTCAACAAACCGGCTAGATATGAAATCGGCAAGGGTCAAGAATTTCCTCTCATTGCAGCGCGCCCATATGCGCGTACTGGCGGCCATTGCATCATTGCAGGCGCGAGTGGCGCATTGACCTGTAACTTGCCGATGCGCTAAGTTTCGGCCCTACTGGTTCTTGATGGTCAACATGCAGCCGGCGGCACCCTCGCCAAGCGTTAATGTAGCAACGCCTTTCGGAATTGGCGGTACAAACAATGCGTCAATGCACGCAGTGATTTCCCCACGCGTGAATTTGAATGACTGCCGGGCATTTATCGCATCGACCGCGCGCCCGACCCATTCAGTCTTTTCGGTTCGAGAGGCGCGGTTCCAATCACGTCCGAGACTATCTCCGGTCAAAGCGAATGCGGGAGTTAAAACGGTGCTGAGCGCGATTGCTGCGAGGATTCGTTTCATAGCGCCCTCCGGTTATGTGCGGCAATCATTTGGGCCAAGTGATGCAGAGTGTGTATGCATATTCCGATGCCAAAGACTCGGAAGTAATTTTGCGGTTGGTAAATATTGCCTCTTCGATTTTGCCAATTAACTCGCCAGCTTTGCCGGGAGGCGGGTTGCCCTCAATCTCTCGGTACTTTGCATAGCTTGAGCCTGCCTGCTTCGTGAGGAACACGCGCTTTGCAAAGCTTCGCGAGCCCTCACAGGTTTCGGCTGTGAAAAATCCGGCGGCAATGGCTGAAGGCGGAGAAGAGAAAGGCCCAACTACGAAAATGAAGCTTGCGGCGATCAGATAATTTCTCATTTTCATAACGTCTCCGGTGAGGGGCAGCAATTGAACTAGAGAAGTGAGTATGCCCTCATTTGCAAATTTGCCCCAACTTCCGACGCTAGCTTCGCCTTTTTCCCGCGCGTCTTTACGCGTGTCATGGCAGCCATAGCCTCAATGCAGGCGGGTCGCCATTGAATTCCAGAGGGCCGGTCAATACGTTATAGATGCCACACGCCCTTCATGTATGTGGACAATGTGTGTTGAGTCGTAAATCCACAACTCGCCGTCCCCTAAAGGCGTGGACGAGCGGATTATTTTTTCAGGCTCACCCCAATTGCTTGCCCTCGCCTGTTTGGCGCTCATGCCGACAGAAATTCTAGTTTTTTTGGGGCCTTTCTTCCGCGCTGTTTCGGCAGCCTCGACAGCGGCACTATCAGCAATTTGGAACGCTTTACGTTTTTCCAGCGCTTTGTTCAGAGCGGCAGCTTCGCCTTTCAAAATCCCAATCCCCGCCTCCACTTTCTCTCGACAAGTTTTCTGGCCGAAAACCCACCACATAGCTTCACAACCTGCCTTATCTTGCCTCTTGTCCATCTCAGCAATTGACTCCAACCCAATGAGGTCCCGCAGCCTTCCAAATAGTTTTACGCTCTCCGCCTCTTCGTAAGTAGTTTGTTGACTTTCGCATTTCTTTCGTTGAAACAACGAATCAATCTGTTGACACGGGGCGTAGCCCGTGAAGTTTTCGTAACCACTATCAGAAGCGAGAGCCTCGCCACACAACAAGATTGCTGACAGCAAAATTTTAGCTTTCACAGTTTCCCTTTTGAGTGCGTATCAGGAGGTACACCAGAGAGATAGTACGTTGATGGGTGCTGACGCGATTGCCTTGTTCCGCAAATTTGTCCGATTCTCGAAATATGGCCTAGGCGTGCGGCGCGCACCTGGAGGCGTCGCGGCGGTCAACACTGCAAAAATGCGTACCCCTCTGTCTCGTTCTGCATTTTTGTCCGAGGTATGCGGCGCTGGGCGGCCTTGGCTGTCTGCCGTCGCCGACACTGCCGGGGGCGGGGGCGGGGGCGGGGGCGGCGCGGATCGTCGGCGCGGTGCAGTGTTATCATGCGGCGTCCCAAGTAGCCACTTTGGCAGGGTAACTTGTCAGTCCGGGGGCACTTTAGGGGGCATCTAATTGCAGCGATGCGACAAACTCTAGCGCTGGTGTGGCATTCCGGCCGTTGTTAGAAGGCGACTGTGGGCACCAAACAGATTTCCTGGGTAAATTTTTCGCCCACGGGAACGTTGGTCGATTTGCCATTTCCAAACATGGTCTATTTCACGTTTCCCTCTCCTATATACATGGCTCACTTGCTGGCCCCATTCGTCCAACTGATCGCGTTATGTCTGGCCACCACCTTGGCTGTGGCAGCGCCAGTCAGGACGCCCCATGTGGAAGCCGAGTTGATCGCCCGACATCGCGCCTTCCAGCCCGGAACGCCGCTCGAGTTGGCATTGCGCCTGAAGATCATCGATCACTGGCACACCTACTGGCAGAATCCGGGGGATTCCGGCTTGCCCACGCGTCTCACCTGGTCGCTTCCGGCTGGTTTTTCCGCCGGCGCCATCGAGTGGCCGCACCCCAAGAAGTTGCCGCTCGGGCCGCTCATGAACTTTGGTTATGAGGGTGAGGTTCTTCATTTGGTGAGCGTGCAGACGCCGGCAAACGCGAAGTCTGGTACGCCGGTCACGTTTTCAGCGAAAGCAGAGTGGCTGGTATGCAGTGATGTCTGCATCCCCGAAAGCGCCGATGTTTCAATCTCCCTGCCTGCCGTTGACTCCGCACCACTACCTGACCCGCGCTGGACAGGGTCTTTTGCGAGAGCGCGGGACGCATTGCCGGGCAGATTGGCAAACTGGACGACCTCCGCGACAATTGCCGACGGCCGGCTGGCCATTGACCTTTCGCCACCCAGTGGTGTCACCATGTCCATTTTGGATGCAACGTTTTTTCCGCTGCGTGACGAATTGATTGCCAACGCCGCCACACAGGTTTTGACCAAGACCAGCTCCGGCTTTCGCTTGTCGGTCCAAGCGGCGGATCCCGTCAATATGTCCATCAAATCGGTCGACGGTGTTATCGTCACAACGGGCAACTGGGGAAGCGCACATTCCGGCAAAGCAGTCGCCATTTCTGCGCCATTGACCATTTCGCCAACGACGGCCCCCCGGCCGGGACCCGTATCCGGGGATAGCAGCGGAGCAACCCCGGCGGCCAATAGTTTGGGGCTGTTCGCGGCGCTGCTGTTCGCGCTGGCGGGTGGCATGCTACTGAACCTGATGCCCTGCGTGTTCCCGGTGTTGGGAATCAAGATCATGAGTTTTGCCCGGCACGCGCAAAGCGACCCTGCCCTGTTGCGAAAGCAGGGGTTTGCGTTTCTCGGCGGCGTACTGCTTACCTTCTGGATCCTGGCAGGCATCCTCATTGCCCTGCGGGCTGCCGGCGAATCCATTGGATGGGGGTTTCAACTACAGTCGCCGCTGTTCGTGACGACGCTGGCTATGCTCTTTCTTTTGATGGCGCTTAATCTGAGCGGCGTGTTCGAGATAGGATTGCGGCTCCAGTCGGCCGCAGGAAGTGTCGAAACAAACCGCCGCGGTACGCTGACCGATGCCTTCCTGTCCGGAATGCTGGCGACCGTCGTTGCGACGCCTTGCACGGCACCGATGATGGGGGCGGCCCTCGGTTATACGCTTTCACAACCTGCGGTCGTGTCGATTCTGGTATTCACTGCCATCGCCCTTGGCATGGCGCTACCCATTCTGGTGCTTTCCTTGATGCCCGGCTGGTTGCGCCATCTGCCCCGACCCGGCCCATGGATGATCACGTTCAGGCAGTTTCTGGCATTTCCGCTGCTGGCGACCGTTGCCTGGCTGACGTGGGTACTCGGTTCGCAAGCCGGCAACGATGGCGCCGCGAAGCTGCTGTTCGGGCTGGTGATCGTCTCGCTCGCCGCATGGCTGTACGGACACTGGCAAATTTCGCGGCCGCTGCGCGCCATACTTGGCGCCTCGCTGATCGCTTTGTGTGGAATCGCCGTCGCATGGCCCGATGCTTCCCGGCCCGGCGCAACGCAAGCGTATGTTGAGGATGCTTGGACGCCCTTCTCGACACGTCGGCTTGCAGAATTGCGCAGCCAGCACAAGGCGGTGTTTGTGGATTTCACGGCAACGTGGTGCATAACGTGCCAAGTCAATAAACACGTTGCGCTGAATCGCGAAAATGTTGTCAAACGATTCAAAGATCTTGACATCGTGCGCATGAAAGCCGATTGGACGCTCAAGGATCCGGAAATTACCCAGGCGCTGGCAGAATTTGGTCGCAACGGCGTGCCGCTATATGTTTTCTACCCGGCGGATGGGCAACCACGCATTCTTCCCGAGATATTGACACCAACCATCGTGCTTTCGGCCATCGATTCCCGAGTCGAGCCTCCGGCAATTCGCTAGAGGACTGTTGCAACGCGGGAAGTCGCGTTACTATCAGCGGCTGTAGTAGGTCGAATCCTTTGCCGCCCCCTTAACGACGCCTGCCATCCCGTGAACGCCCGTCACATTCCCCTGCTTCCCTTGAGCGTGCTGGTATTGCTCGTGGCACTGACGTTCTGGCTTTCGCGGTTTGTCCAGTCCGACGACTCCCGTCCGGACAGCCCAAAGAGACATGACCCCGATCTGGTGATCGATAATTTTTCCGCGCAGAAATTGAATGAACACGGCGACATCGAATATGCGGTAACTGCCGGCAAGATGAGACATTTCCCGGATGACGATTCGTCCATGCTGGAAAATGTCGTATTTTCCGCCGTTCAGCCAAACCATCCCAAGGTGACCGCAACGGCGCCGCGGGGCCAGCTCTTCAAACACGCCGACGGTGCTGACGAGGTTATGATGGACGGCGGTGTACACATGGAAACGGAACCTGACAGCCGTTACCCGCGGTTCACGCTGGCGACACCCAAGTTGACTCTGATTCCAGACAAAAATGTGGCGCGCTCGATAGATGGTGTTGTCATGCATAGCCCCACCGGCGAACTGATTGCTAAATCCTTTGTTTTGAACACCCTTACCCGCCGCATCGTGTTTGAAGGCGTCGATCTGACCTATGCCCCCAGGAGCAAACCATGACACTCGGTCGAAACATTGTGTTCTCGACAATATTAGTGCTGCTTGTTCCCGGCGCCGCGCACAGTGAAAGGGCTGACCGCGAAAAGACGTTGCGTATGTCGGCAAAACATGCTTCCGGCGAAGGCAGCAAGGAAGTGAACGTCAAGGAACTGGAAGGCGACGTTTTGATCACACAGGGAACCATGCGAATCACCGCGAATCGCGCCATCGTGAAAGAATCCGAATCAGGCGTCTATGCGGAGCTGTTCGGCAATGGCGCCGGCCAGATCACCTTCCGCCAAAAGCGCGAAGGTGAAAGCGATTACGTCGAGGCATCAGCCGATCGTGCCGAATACGACGACAAGACCGGCGCAGTCAGGCTTTTCTCAAAGGTTCGATTCAAGAGCGGCGGCGATTTCGTCGAAAGCGAATACATGCAGTACAACACCAACACCGAAAAGATGGAATTGCGCAACCGTATTCCGGGAGCAAATCCAAAGCCCGGCTCTGAAGACGGCCGCGTTGTGTTCGAGGTTCAGCCACGAAGTCCCTCGGACAAAAAGACCGCCGACAGCAAGGCTTCGCCGCTCAAAGCAGACTGATCCCGGCGATATATTGATGAATCAGGCCACAGATTCCGGTACTCGGCAGGATGCGCTCGTCACCAAGAGCGTCCTGCGTGCAGACCGCCTGCGCAAGACCTACAAGAAACGCGTGGTCGTCAGCGATGTCTCACTGACGGTCGAAAGTGGCGAGATCGTCGGTTTGCTCGGCCCAAACGGAGCCGGCAAGACCACCTGCTTTTACATGATTGTAGGATTGGTGCCCGTCGATGGCGGAAGCATTGTGCTCGATGGCAAGGAGATGTCGAGGCTGCCCATCTATCGCCGATCGCGGATGGGGCTGGCCTACCTGCCGCAGGAAGCTTCGATTTTTCGCAAGCTGACGGTCGCTGAAAACATTCAGGCTGTGCTCGAACTTCGCGGCCTTTCCACCGGCGATATCGAGTCAAAGCGCGACGCATTGCTCGATGAGCTGCATATTGCGCATTTGCGTGACAATCCGGCAATAAGCCTCTCCGGTGGCGAGCGCCGAGATAACTCAGCGCCGCGCCCACGGGCAGCCTGGCCGGGTCGATCCCGGCGAGCGTCTGCTGGATCTCCGCGTCGAGGCCGGCCAGGTCGGCCTGCAGCGCGGCCA
>JANNGY010000641.1:0-1796 GCA_031404095.1 Betaproteobacteria bacterium
AGGCCCGCCTTGCGGCGCTCGCGGGAGGAATGCGCGAGACCGACCAGTTGTTTGACGAACGCATTGTCACGCGAGCGGATGGTTTTCATCTGGCGTACGATGATTGCGTGGCCGCAGAAATGCAAACTCCAGCATTGGCGCGGCTTCGCGGCCACAAATGGCTGCGAATCCGCACCAATGCTGGAGTTTCGCTTTTCGTTTTCAATCGCGCCTCATCCCGCAATTAACCGCAATTGCCGGCGCGCCTCGCGCACCGGCGCGAAGCTCAGGCGATGAATCTCGCACGGCCCTTCGCGCTGCAACGCCGCAAGATGCGCCGGCGTGCCATAGCCTTTGTGCTGGGCGAACCCGTATGCCGGGTAGCGCGCATCCCATTCACGCATATCGTGGTCGCGCGAGGTCTTGGCGAGTATCGACGCGGCGGATATTTCCGCAATCAATCGATCGCCGTCGACAATCGCGCGGCTCGCCATATCGATTTTCGGGACATGCAGCCCATCCACCAGCACCTCGACGGGTCGAAGCGCCAATCCTTCGACGGCACGTTTCATGGCGAGCAGCGTCGCCCGGAGAATATTGAGCGTGTCGATTTCCTCGACGCTGGCAGCGGCGATGCAATAGGCCAATGCGTGTTGCGTGATTTCAATGGCCAGATGTTCACGACGCTTGGCCGAAAGCAGCTTTGAGTCGGCAAGGCCGGCAATGGGATGGCGTGGATCGAGAACGACCGCGGCGGCAAAGACCGCACCGGCCAGGGGCCCGCGGCCGGCCTCGTCGACCCCACAGCGCCACGGTCCGGTCTGCGCTTTCATTGGGTCAGGCAGCCGATGCGGCCGTCGCAATCGGCGCGACATGACGCGACAGGAATGGCCTGAGCGCCTCGCGCACACGTTCGCCGTTGTTCACCGCGAGCTGCGCGTGAATCTCCGCGAAACGCTCCCGTAGCGTCGCCGCCGCATCGCGATGTTTCAGCCAGTTGCCGAGCGCCCGGGCCAGGTTCGCCGGTGTCGCATCGTCCTGCAGCAACTCCGGCACCAGCCATTCGCCGGCCAGGATATTCGGCAGGCCAATATAAGGGAGGTACGCCTTGTTCTTCATCAGGCGATAGGTGGTCGGCGACAGGCGATAGGTGATCACATGCGGGCAGCGCAGCAATGCCGCCTCCAGGGTGGCGGTACCGCTGGCGACCAGCGCGACATCGGCCGCCGCCAGCGCGAGGTTGGCGTGGCCAAACAGGATCTGCATCGGCAAATCCTGGGCGCCCAGTTTCCATCGCGCCTGATCGAACATTTCCCGGGTTTCGCGCGTCGTCAGCGGCACCAGGAAACGGGCCTCGGGAAAGTTACGATGCAAGACCTTCGCCGTCTCCAGGAAGAGGTCGGCGTGGTATTCAAGCTCGCTCTGGCGGCTGCCCGGCAACAGCGAAACGATTACTTCATTGGGCTTGATGCGAAGCTGCGTGCGCGCGCTTTCGCGTTGCGAGACCTGGGGAATCACGTCCGCCGTCGGATGCCCCACAAACGTTGCCGGGATACCCGCTTTCTCATAGATGGCCGGCTCGAAAGGGAATACCGTCAGCATGTGGCTAACCGAATCCCTGATTTTGTTGATGCGTTCACCGCGCCATGCCCAGATGGACGGGCTGACGTAGTGAACGGTGGGAATGCCGGCCCGCTTGAGTCTCTTTTCCAGCGCCAGATTGAAATCCGGCGCGTCAATGCCGATGAACAGGTCCGGCGGATCGGCCAGCAGTCTGCGCTTGAGTTCGCGGCGCACGCGCAGCAGCTTCGGCAGGC
>JANNGY010000642.1:0-1703 GCA_031404095.1 Betaproteobacteria bacterium
GGTCGCGATAAATTGGCACGTTGCTGGCCGCGCCGGCCCAAGTTTGGCCATTGATGCCGATGTTGACGGTGGCATTTACTGTCCGGGCGGTGAAATTGGCGGCCAGCGTGGCGGAATTCATCGTGCCTGTGTGACCGGCGCCATCGGTCGGGCGGGTGGATCCGGCGACGTCGTAAACGGCCGCGCCGGTCAGCGGCAATGAAACCGGACCATTCTGCGTCGCACCAAAAATGTAATGCAGGCTGCTGTTCGCGAGGCTCGCGGACTGGCCGCCGATGGTCGCGGTGCCGCCGGACCAGCGGCCCCAAACCATGCCGGTTACCGGGTCAAAGCCGTTGTCCAGGATGGCGGCTGTGCCTTGCGAATAATTCTGGTGGCCGACAAGTCGATTGCCGGACACATAAGGTGCGGTGAATGCCGTCACCCTGCCCTGCTCGCCGGATGTGACTTCTTCGGGGCGATTGGTGGTCGCAAAATTGCGGATGTAGCTTGCGCCGCTCAAGGCAGAAAGTGGATCCGAGACGATGCCATCGCGGAACGGCGCGGCCGCATTCTGCGACGGGCCCTGGAATGCCACGACGCCGCTGACGCTCTGGAAACTGTTGGAACTTGTACCGGTCTGGTCGACGAACCCATAACCGAGCAGCGCGCCATTCAGCGTCCCGCCAACCAGGCTGCCCTCGATCGATCCGGTCAAGCGGCCGTTACTGTTCGAGTTTTGGCCCGCACCGTTGCTGACCGTCAACCCGCCGCCACCCGAAAACGCGATAAACGAATTGAATGCGATCGGAATATTGGCCGCCTGCAAGGTCCAGCTTCCGGCCGGCGTGCTGCCCACCGCCGGCATATTGATACCCAGCGATGCATTCAGCGTGCGCGCAGTGAAATTAACATCCAGCACGCTGCTGACGAGTTGCCCCAGCGTGCCCAACTGGTTGGTCGGCGTGGTCGCACCGGCCCGCGTGTACGAAGCCGTGCCGGTCAGCACGTCTGACAAATACGCCGGAAATCCGCTGCCGCCGTAACCCCAATGCACGCCGCCACCGCCAATCGCGCCGGCGCCGCCGGTAAAGGCGATGCCGGTCACGCCGGTCCAGCGCCCGAGAACGATGGTGGTCGCGCCGCCGATGGTGATGGTTTGCAAGTCCGACACCGTGCCGCCGCTAACAGTGAGCGATGTGCCGCTTTGCGTCCCGGCATAGGCCGTATATCCACGCAGCGCACCAGAATCGAGGGTGATCTGCGGTGGCGCCGCCTGTTCCGAGTAGGCGGTGCCGTTATTGGCGATGACAATATCTTGCAAGTTGTTCGGATCCGAACCAAGGTTTCCGGTCGCATCGACAATCGGGAAACCGAGGCCGTTGCCGCCGACGACACTGCCGCCACCAGTGGAGAAATCATTGGCGCCTTGCGTTGGGCCGTCATTGCTGCTGCCGCCTGCGGCGGCGGCGCTTCCCGAGCCGACCATGGTCTTGCCCGCATCAAGCAGGTTCGGCGGCGTCGGGATAATTTTTGGCGCCTGCCCGAGAACGACTTGCACAGTCTGGTTGGGATTGGTGACGATCGGCTCGAACTTGCCCTCGAGGTCGGAGACGATGTGGCTGCCTTCGATGGTGTGGTTAGTGGTCGTGGTGTCATCGTCCGACTGGTTCATGATGTTGCCCGAACCGCGGATGCCGACGGTCGCCACCCGTGTTCGCATT
>JANNGY010000643.1:0-8483 GCA_031404095.1 Betaproteobacteria bacterium
GTTCCAGCGAGAGTTTCTTGTGCGTGCCGGCGGTGGCCTTGCGGATGATGCGGCCGACATCGGTGGAGCCGGTGAAGGCGATCTTGTCCACGTCCGGATGCTCAACCAGCGCGGCGCCGGTGCGGCCATCGCCGGTGATGATGTTGACGACACCCGGCGGCAAGCCGACGCTGGCACAGATTTCGGCGAACAACAGCGCCGTGAGCGAGGTGAATTCGGCGGGCTTGAGTACCACCGTGTTGCCCATCGCGATGGCGGGGGCGATTTTCCAGGAGAGCATCAGCAGCGGAAAATTCCACGGGATGATCTGGCCGACCACACCCACGGATTGATGATCGGGCAATTCCTTGTCCATCAGTTGCGCCCAGCCGGCGTGATGGGTGAAGTGGCGTGCCACCAACGGGATATCGATGTCGCGCGTCTCGCGGATCGGCTTGCCGTTGTCCATCGTCTCCAGCACGGCGAACAGGCGCGAATGTTTCTGGATTTGCCGGGCGATGGCGTAGAGATACCGGGCGCGGATATGGCCGGGGGTTTTGCTCCAACTTGCGTAGGCTTTACGCGCGGCTTTCACCGCAGAGTTCACGTCACCCGCTGTCGCTTGTGCGATGCTGCCGAGCTTCTTGCTGGTGGCGGGGTTGATGGAGTCGAACCACTCCTTGCCGGAGGGGTTCTTCCATTCGTTGTTGATGAAGAGCTGGAATTTGCCGGCGTGCTCGGCGATCCAGTCGAGCGCGGGTTTCGCGGCTTCGGGTGCTGGGCCGTAGGCGAGGTTTTTGGTGAGGTCTTGGACTTTCATTTGCTTTTGTCTTTCGGGTCCCGTGGCTGGAGAGCAGCTCCTGGTCTTGGTCCGCTCTGATTTGCGTAGTTACTTTTCGTCCTACTCTGTAGCGAGTCGCGTTATCGTTCTAAGCGATGCGCTTAAGCTGTCGCCCCGGATTTAGTCCGGGGCCCAATCTTCTAAGCGTGCTTCGTCAACCAAACTTGGGTCCCGGACTAAATCCGGGACGACAGTAGTTGTTTTATCCTCTACTTGGCTTCGCATGGCACTGAATTTCAAACAATCGTCTCATAAAGATCCTGCCACTCCGGATTCTCCCCCTGAATCAGATTGATATTCCAATCGCGGCGCCACTTCTTGATCTTCTTCTCCCGCTCGATTGCGGCGATCACACTTTCGTGCGCTTCGTACCACACCAAGTGTCCCAGATCGTGCTGCTTTGAGAAACCCTCGACAAATCCGCTGCGGTGTTCGTAAATCCGTTTCACCAGGTCTCTTGTCACTCCAACGTACAGCGTGCCATATGGCTTGTTGGTGATGAGGTAGACGAAGTACATGCCGCGATCGCACTCCATTTTTTCGGGGCTCGCCAAACGCCGCGGTGATTCCACTGCACGTCTTATAGCCTGTCGCCCCGTATTTAGTCCGGGGCATAATTTTCATTGTGTGCTACAGCAGCCAAACTTGGGTCCCGGACTAAATCCGGGACGACAGTATCTATGTTCGACCCCCACCTCGCGCCCTGCATGGCGCTCGGATTCGGCAGGCACAAAATAGTCCGCAGGGACTATTTTGAGTCCTGCCTCATCCAAGCGGCTGATACTGCATTGACGCATAGCGCCCATACGCAAAATGCTCCAGCTGCCGTTCAATATCATTGATCAGCGCAGACGCTCCCATGCGGAACAGGTGCGGCTGCATCCACTCATCGCCCAGTTCTTCTTTCATCAATATCAGCCAATCCAGCGCCTGCTTGGCGGTGCGAATCCCGCCGGCGGGTTTGAAGCCGACTTTGTAGCCGGTCTGCTCGAAGTATTGCCGCACTGCGCGCACCATCACAAGTGATCCGCCGATGGTGGCGTTGGTGGGTTCCTTGCCGGTGGAGGTCTTGATGAAGTCCGAGCCGGCCTGCATGCACACAATGCTGGCGCGCATGATGTTTTTCAGCGTGCCGAGTTCGCCGGTGGCGATGATGGCTTTCATGTGCGCGGGGCCACAGGCTTCGCGGAAGGCCTTTACTTCGTCGTAGAGCGCGCGCCAGTCGCCGTTGAGCACGTGCTCGCGTGAGATGACGATGTCGATTTCGGCCGCGCCATCGTGCACGCTGGCCTTGATCTCCTCAATCTTTTGCGGGAAGGGATTCAAGCCGGCGGGAAAGCCGGTCGAGACCGCAGCAACGGGGATGCCGGAACCTTGCAGCGCCTCGACGGCGGTGGCGACAAAGTGGTGGTACACGCACACGGCGCCGGTATGCAGCGGTTCGGTGATGCCCATGTCGTTCAGCAGCTCCGTGCGGATCGGTTGCCGCGCCTTGGCGCACAGGCGCCTGACGGTGCCAGGGGTGTCGTCGCCGCTCAGCGTGGTGAGGTCGATGGTCCTGACAGCGTGGATCAACCATGCGGCCTGGTGTTCCTTCTTGACCGTGCGGCGAGTGGACAGGGTGGCGGCACGGCGCTCGACGGCGCTGCGATTGACGCGCACATCCTTGACGGGACCGAGGTCGAATTTCGTGCCAGGGTTGCGGCCTTCCTCTTCACGGGAGTGCGGTGCGCCGGAGACATTGAGGTGGGTGACTTTGGCCATGGTTCGCGGGCTCGGAGGAGAAAGATGTGGGAATGATTGTGGAAAACAAATGGCGGTGAATATCCGCAAAATTATACGCCGCAATCCCGTCACCCGGCTTCGCGACTTGACCAGTTGGTCAGGAAACGGGCAGAGATTTTTGGACGCCGCCGCAATTCTGGTTTGCGATAAAAAATCCGGCCAAACCCCTTCCAATTGCGGGAAAAATTGGAGTAAATTGTGATTATGTCCACACGTCGAATGATCGCTTTCGGGATGGCCCTCGTGCTGTCTGCCGCGCCATTGCTTTGGTTTGATCTTGATCCCCGCGCCGGCGACAAGCTGCTGCGGCTGGCGAGCAAGCCGGCGTATTCCCAATTCCGCTGAGAGTGCGGTTGGGCATCCCTGCCCCACGGCCCCGCTAAGGTGCCGCGTTGCGTCTCCGCCTACTTTTGCAGTATGGCTTTCAGTTCGGGATCGATTATCGGTTCCGGGATGACGATGACGACGCGGCTGCTCCGATCGGCTGACTTCAAAGCGAGTTCGGCACTGCGCATGGCATCGCGGGTCATTTCGTAGAATTTCTGCACATCCAGTCCCGGCGTATGCGCACATACGCCGCAGGCGACGATGGGACTGCGCATTTCACCGGCGGCCACCGCGAACGGGCTTTCCTCAAGAATCTGGTGCAGGCGCGCCATGGTCTCGCGAATCTGCTTGTTGTCGGAAAAGCCGATCGCAAACAGATGCTCGTTCCAGCGCGCCACCCAGTCGGTGCGGCGGGTGTTCAGCTTGAACAGGGTGGCAATGTGCTGCAGCATGGCATCGATTTTGTCGTTGCCGTGCCTGGTGCCGATGTCACTCAATTCATGCATCGAAAAGAACGCAAAGTGAAACAGCATTTTGCCGCGTTCCGAACGCGCCACGTCCTCCAGCATGCGGCGCTTTCCGGCGCGCCGCGAGTACAGCCCGGTGAGCAGGTCGTCGTCGATGGCGCGGTTCAGTTCGGACGCGTCTATTTCCGCGCGCTTGCCGATGTAGTCGGCATCGCGCATCAGCTGGCCAATGATGTCGTGGCCGTCCTGCGGCAGCACATCGACCGGCCGGCGCTCAAGGTACGCGCGCAGCGCGCCGGCCGTGGCCTCGATCGGCTGCAGAAAGTAGCGCATGGCGACGTAGGCCGCCACCCAGGAACCGAGATTGAAACTGGCCACCAGCAGAACAATGCCGGGCTCCATGAAGCTGTCGAGGGCCAGTTTGACGCCGATATAGATCAGCAGCGTGAGCTGTGAACCAAGGAAGAGAATGAATCCGAGCTTTCGCTCAAGGCTTTCACGCACCCAGGGGATGGCGTCGAGGAGGCGGTAGAACTTCACGGCGGCGGAAGGCGGGGAATGGAATAGGTGTTGATTATGGCGCACGCCTGTTGTCCACATCCAGAATTCAGATCAAGAGTTGGCCAATTTACGAGATTTTGCCGGTGTGAAAGTCCGTGTCTTCCTGAGCGAAGCGAAGGATCTCGTCGCGACCAGATCCTTCGCTTCGCTCAGGATGACAGCACTATTTGATTGACGATGGAATGAGTTGGCGCGCATGCGCGGGAATGACAAAGGGTTTGAAGCCGAAACATCTTTTGCGTATTGCCGGCACCCCTTGCCGAAGAATTCGCCGGTCGGCTTGCGCTACTCCTCAACGCCGGCAATCACCTTCTTGATGATTTCAAAGCTGAATCCACGCGATTGCAGGTAGCGGATCTGCTTTGATTTGGCGTTGGCATCGGCCGGCGGCTCGCGGAATTTGCGCAGCCAGAGCGCCCTCGCCTGCGCGAGTTCGTTTTCCTTGAGATCGGCAGTCACGCCGGCAATGGCCTCTTCGGTAACACCTTTACTGCGCAGGGTGTGGGTGACACGGCTCGCGCCGTACTTGGCGGAGAGGCGCCGCGCCGCGCCTTCGACATAGCGGGTTTCATTGAGAAAACCCTGTTCCGCGCACCAGTCGGCAGCACCCTCCACTTCTGACTTCTCATAGCCAGCCGAGATTAGCTTGGCGACGAATTCTGCGCGCGAGGCGTCGCGCCGCGAAAGCAATGCCAGCGCCCGGGACAGGAGTTCCTTGTTTTCCGGTTTGGCGATATCCGTCAAGAATGCTTTCGCATCAACCGCCAGCCGAGACTCTGGCAATGCATGCATACCATGCCGGCGTGCCATCCGCTGCCGCGGCACGCGTAGCAGTTCTGCCATTCATTGCCCGCAAGCAGACTGGTCAGTACGCCGACACAGGCCTTGCCGTGGGTGACGCGCTCACAGGGTTGATCGATCGCGCTGAACTTGAACGAAAACGCGGAACAACGGGTGCAGACCGCTGCGGGTCGCTGGCGCTGTGCTTGCAGCATCGGCCGATGGGCGAGGAAATGCTGCGGGTTGCGGAGGGTTTGCGAGGTAATGCTGGTATCGGTGTGCATGTGGATCTCCAAATACGGCGTCCGCCTCAACTGCGCCGGCGCCCTCACGGACTGCGCAATGTCGCGACCAGCGATAGCGTGCGGAGTGCGGAATAAAAAAGAGCCGCCTTGCT
The DNA here is from genome assembly GCA_031404095.1 of Betaproteobacteria bacterium. Classification (GTDB taxonomy): domain Bacteria; phylum Pseudomonadota; class Gammaproteobacteria; order Burkholderiales; family Usitatibacteraceae; genus UKL13-2. Next base: position 5,138 of record JANNGY010000643.1, read on the forward strand.
CAAGTCACCTTGCTTCCAGCGGCCCAACCATCGAATCTGCTGCGTCTGAGCGCGAACCTTACTCTTCGACTTCCTCGCTCACGTCGCTGCCGCCACCGGTGGTGGAATTCACCCCGACCGCGGCGCGGATCCGTGCTTCGATCTCCTTGGCCATGTCGGGATTCTCTTTCAGGAACTTGCGCGTGTTGTCCTTGCCCTGGCCGATCTTCTCGCCCTTGTAGGCATACCATGCGCCGGACTTGTCGACGATCTTGTGGATGACACCGAGCTCGATGATTTCACCCTCGCGCGAAATGCCTTCGCCATAGAGGATGTCGAATTCAGCGATGCGAAACGGCGGCGCCACCTTGTTCTTGACCACTTTCACGCGCGTTTCGGAACCGATCACCTCGTCGCCATTCTTGATCGAGCCGATGCGGCGGATATCGATACGCACCGAGGCGTAGAACTTGAGCGCGTTGCCACCGGTGGTGGTCTCGGGGCTGCCGAACATGACACCGATTTTCATGCGGATCTGGTTGATGAAAATCACCAGCGTATTGGAGCGCTTGATATTGGCGGTGAGTTTGCGCAGTGCCTGCGACATCAGGCGCGCTTGCAGGCCGGGCAACTGGTCGCCCATCTCGCCCTCGATTTCGGCACGCGGCGTGAGCGCGGCAACCGAATCGATGACCACGATATCGACCGAACCCGAACGCACCAGCATGTCGGCGATCTCGAGGGCCTGTTCACCGTTATCCGGCTGCGAGATCAGCAGGTCGTTGATATTGACGCCGAGCTTGGCGGCGTATTGCGGATCGAGCGCGTGTTCGGCATCGATGAACGCGGCGGTGCCGCCGGTCTTTTGCATCTCGGCAATCACTTGCAGGGTGAGCGTGGTTTTGCCCGATGATTCCGGGCCATAGATTTCACACACGCGGCCGCGCGGCAGGCCACCGATGCCCAGGGCAATGTCGAGCCCCAGCGAACCGGTGGAGACGGCGATGATGTCGGGGATGGCGTTGCCATCGCCCATCTTCATGATCGAGCCCTTGCCAAACTGCTTTTCGATTTGCGAAAGCGCGGCTTGCAGGGCCTTCGATTTGTTTTCGTCCATAAAGGATTCTTTCATCATGTTCATGGTTTGCTCCCGGTAGGTGGAAATTCGATGGAGGTATAAATGAAACTTCCAAAAAGGCTGTAAATGGATACAGCCTGTATTTCCGTACAGTACCGAAAAGAAAAACCGATTGCAAGGGTTTTTTGCAGGAATTTTTGCGGGGGTTTACCAGAAACGCGCCGACTGGCGCCTCAACTTAGATTATGCAGCAACTTGTTTAGCGCATGGACGATGGTCTGATTGCGGATGGAGGCGCGATCGCCGCTGAAATGACAAACCTCTGAAATGACTGGCTTTTTTGGAAACTTCCAGGCAAACCAGACAGTCCCCACCGGTTTATCCGACATGCCGCCGGCAGGCCCGGCAATACCTGTGACCGCCACCGCCACCTGCGCGCGTGAGCGGGAAATGGCGCCATCGGCCATTTCGCGCGCCGTTTCCTCCGAGACCGCGCCGAAGTCGACCAGTATGTCGCGGTGAACGCCGAGCATGGAGGTCTTGGCTTCGTAGCTGTAGCTCACAAAGGCGCAATCGAACCACGCCGATGAACCCGGGATCCGCGTGACGGCTTCGGCGATGCCGCCCCCAGTGCACGATTCGGCGGTGGCCATCATCAGGCCGCGGCCTTTTAGCGCCGCGCCCAATTGGCCGGCCAGCAAGGTGATGTCTTTGTCTTCCATGAGCATGGTGTCAGGCGCCGAAATGGTGGTGAAGAAGCCCGCAATGAAGCCGTTCTATCTGCTCGATGGTTTTCAGTTTCACTTGCAGACTGGAGTGCCGGTGCATGGCGGGCAGGTTGGAAAGCTCGGGAAATTTGCACAGAAACTTGAGATTGCCAGCCTGCCATTTGAGATCATACCCGCCCGTCGAGAAATGAATCAGCAGCAGGTCCATCGGCACGGCCAGGCGAAAACCGGCCAGGTGCGCACGCCAGGTGAAATCGATGTCGTAGCCGTGGAAGCCGTCGAAGGTGGCAGCATCGAATCCGACTGTCTCCCAGACCTTGCGGTGCATGGCGATGAAGACGCCATCGAGGGCGTGGATATTTTCCACACGCGGCGCCTGCAAGCCGGCGGCGAAGTAAAGGTAGCCCTCCTGCCCGGGCGGCCGGTGGATGATCTGGCCATGCACGTTGGGTGTTCCGGCGTGTCCCCAATGAGCATTCACCAGCCTGCTCGCACCCGCAACGCCGACCACATCGCAGGTCGTGAGATGAGTCAGCAGCCGTTCGCCGAAATCGGCGTGGATAATGTCGATGTCGTCGTGACAAAAAATCAGTATCTCGCCTGAGGCTGCCGCGGCGCCACGGTTGTAAGCCTCGCACAGCGAGGTCGCGTCGTGGATGCCGATCAGTTCAAAGGTGTGCCGCGCGAACTGCTCGGTGAGCTTGCGTTCGATGTGGGCGAAATAGGTGGGACGGTTGCTGCAGATGATGGCCGAAACCTTGCGTGATTCTGCAACAGGGACGGCCGGCTCTTTCCACGCCGCCGCGCATTGCGGGTTCGCGCTCGACCACGCCATGCAGGCGCGCGCCATCTCGCGCCTGGCCAATTCCCATTGCGGGCGGATTTTCAGTATCGCTTGCAAGAGCTTCAGCGCGTCGTCGGGCCGATTGGCGTCGAGCGCGGCGCGAGCGCGTTGCAGCGCGTCGTCAGTTGCAGCGAACGTCCCGGGTTGGCCATTCGCGCCACCCAGATGAATGCGCTGCTCGCACCAGGCTTGCCAGGCCTGCCGATACAGCGTTTCGAGGTCACGCGTGAAGCCGGCATGATCCATCAGCGGGCTTGCCTGCAGCCGGCCGCGCAAAGACTTGCGCAATGCCGCCAGCGCGGCCGTGTCTGCGCACAGGTGCGTCGCCCGCGCCAGGAAATCGTCTTCGTCGATGGCAATCCAGTCCGTCAAACCAAGCGCGGTGAGCAGGCTGGCGGTCGAGCGCGAACAGGAGCGTGTACCCGGCAGCGTCAGCACCGGCACGCCCTGCCAGAGCGCGTCGAGCGTCGTCGTCGCCCCGGAAAAGGGCAGCGGATCGAGCGCGATATCGACGCCGGCAAACGCCGCGCGGTAATCGGCCACGCTCATGCGCGGCAGGAATTCGAGCCGCGCCACGTCGCACGCGAGCCCCACCTGCACCCGCGCGCGCGCCAACCCTTCCGGGATGCCGGCCACGCATAGCCTTGCCGAGGGAACGACCTCGAGCAGGCGGCGCCAAAGCGCCAGCGTGCCATCGGTGAGTTTCTGTGCGTTATT
>JANNGY010000644.1:0-3963 GCA_031404095.1 Betaproteobacteria bacterium
CTGCCGCCGGGCTATTTGTGTTGCGGGTATCCGCAGACGGCGTCAGGCGATGCCGACAAAGGCCAGCAAATCAGCACCGACAACCGCGTCCTGTTCCACCGCGTCGCCAACACCCTCAATTACCTCGATATCAAGACCGTGATCGTATCCTGCGGCACCTGCATGGACCAATTGCAAAAGTATGAGTTCGAAAAAATCTTCCCCGGTTGCCGCCTGCTCGACATTCACGAATACCTGATGGAAAAAAATGTAAAGCTGGAAGGCGTGACCGGCGTCCGATACATGTACCACGACCCCTGCCACACACCGATGAAAACCTATCAGCCGATGAAAGTCGTCAACCAGTTGATGGGAACACGGGTCGAGCAAAACGAGCGCTGTTGCGGCGAATCCGGCACGCTGGCGGCGACCCGGTCGGATATCTCGACACAAGTACGATTCCGCAAGGAAGAGGAAATGCGCAAAGGCGCCGAAAACCTTCGCGCCGACGGTTTTTCCGGCAACGTGAAAATCCTCACCTCGTGCCCGTCCTGCCTGCAGGGTTTGTCGCGATTCAACAACGACAGCGGTACCACGGCCGACTATATCGTCGTGGAAATTGCCAGGCATGTACTGGGCGAGAACTGGATGCCCGAGTTCGTCAGGAAGGCCAATGAAGGCGGCATTGAGCGGGTGCTCCTGTAACCTGCGCGCCACGGCATCCGTCGGGATCCGGTTGCCGTCCATCGGTTGAGTCCACCTTTAATCGCCTGGCTAGCGTGCGCCACGGCGGTCGGAGGCAAAGGCAAGGTTACAATTTGGCCTTGTCCGCTTTCGGTTCTCGCTCTCATTGATGGCCGCCACCATGTCCAGACGTTTTTCCGCTATCTCCGCATTGTTACTGGCATTATGCGGGCTCCCGGCCGGGTGGGGGCTGCCGGCCGGCAATGCGTTTGCCGAAGAGTCGCTTGGAGGCGCCTCGATATCGTCGAAAGACGGGCGGGAAATGACCCAGCGAGTCATCGTCAAGTTCCGGGAGCGTATGGCGGAAGCGTCTTCAAATGTTGGCGGAAAGCTGTCAATGCGCGAACTTTCCGATTCCACCGGGATGGAGATCGCGTTTGTGCGCGACATGGCGACCGGCGCAAAAGTGCTCGGCCTGCCGACCGCGCTGCCGTTGGGCGAAGTCGCCGCGATCGCCAGGAGAATTGCCGCCAATCCGGATGTCGAGTATGCCGAGCCAGACATCCGCATGTATCCGCTGCTCACCCCAGGTGACCCGAGGTTTGTCGACCAATGGCATTTGACCGACTACCTTGGCGGCATCAACGCACCGGCAGCATGGGATATCACCACCGGTTCCGCCAGCACGGTGATTGCCGTGCTCGATACCGGGCGCACTTTGCACCCCGATCTAGATGCGCGATTGCTGCCGGGCTATGATTTCATTTCCGATCCGCTGACCGCCAATGACGGTGATCCGCGCGAAGCCGATAACAGCGATGCCGGGAATTGGCTCACGGCTGCGGAAAAGGCCACCGAGCCAAAGTTCTCGGACTGCACCGTGCGCAACTCCAGCTGGCATGGCACCATGGTCGCCGGCGTGTTGGGCGCCTCGACGCAGAACGGGAGCGACGTTGCCGGTATCGACTGGGCAGCGCGGATACTGCCGGTCCGGGTATTGGGAAAGTGCGGCGGCCTGACATCGGATATTGCCGACGCGTTGATGTGGGCCGCTGGCTTTTCCGTGCCGGGCGTGCCGCAAAACGCCAACCCGGCAAAAGTCCTCAATCTCAGCCTGGGTGCTGAAACGAGCTGTTCAAGCACCTATCAGAACGTCGTCAACCAGTTGGTCGCGGTGGGAAAGATCGTTGTCGCATCCGCCGGAAACGAGAATAGCAGCGCCGAACATTCCCCCGCGGGCTGCGTCGGCGTCATCAGCGTCGCCGCGGTCGGGCGTAGCGGCAGCAAAGCGTCCTACTCGAGTTATGGCAGCAAGGTGACACTGGCGGCACCGGGCGGAGACGGCGGCGACCTGGTCACGCTGGGCAATACCGGGACGACGCTTCCCCTTGCAGCTACCGTCACCAGCACCAGCGGCACCAGTTTTTCAGCGCCCGTGGTGAGTGGTGTCATTTCCCTGATGCTGGCGATCCGGCCGGAGATGGATTCCAACGCTGTCAAGCACATCCTTTCGGCGTCGGCGCGACCGTTTCCCGACAGCACCTGCGATACCGGCATTTGCGGCGCCGGCATTGTCGATGCGGCAGCGGCACTCAGATCGACCCGCGACCAGTCGATCGCTGTCGCGACATTTGTCGGGTTTCGCGATGCGGATGTGGGTCGTCCGAATGCCGATGTCGTTCTCAAAGTCACCAATCTTGCGGCGACTCCGGTAACGATTGGACCTTCGCTGGTCACCGGTGATGGCGACTTCTCAGCCCCCGCCAACACCTGCGCGAACGTGCCATTGAGCTCCGGAAGCAGTTGCAACATCACGTTGCGGTTCAATCCGATTGGCCAGGATACGCGCCGCGGCGAATTGGTCTTTACCGCGAGCGATGGTCGCGCCTATCGCGTGAGTCTTTCCGGGTTTGCCTATGCCGCAGCCCAGATCAGCGAGCAGACGGCGGGAACCAGTGGCGGCCCGCAATATATCGCCAGGGCGCCTGACGGCAACTACTGGTACACGCAGAGCGGCGGCGCCAATCGGGTCGCCCGTATGACTCCGAGTGGTCAGGTGACGGAATTCCCATTGCCGAACGCCGGCAGCACACCATTCGACATTGTCGCCGGCGCCGATGGCAACATGTGGTTTACCGAACTCGACGGGGGGCGAATCGGCCGCATCACGCCGGCTGGCGTCATTACCGAATTTCCGCTCCCGGTCAGCACCAGCCAGCCGCGCGGTATCTCGGCCGGGCCGGATGGCAACATCTGGTTTACAGAGATTATCGGCGCAAAAATCGGCCGCATCAGCCCGCAAGGGGTGATTACCGAATTTGACATTCCCTGGTTCGGCGCCAGCCCGCGCGGCATTACCAGCGGGCCCGACGGCAATCTGTGGTTCACCGATGCCGGCGAATTCTCCATCGGCCGTGTGAACCCTGCCGGCAGCATTACCCGCTTCACGATCCCATGGGCCAGCGACGGTCCGCGCGGCATTGTCACCGGCCCCGACGGCAATCTCTGGTTTACCGAGTTGGGCGGCAATCGCCTTGGTCGTATCACGCCCGCCGGCGTGTTCACGCAATTTCCTTTGCCCCGGGCCGGCACCAGCCCGCTGGGTATTTCGGCCGGACCCGACGGCGGCATCTGGTTTACCGGCTTCGGCGCGAACCGTGTCGGTCGCATTGATACCAGCGATGGCCGCGTCAGCGAATACCGCCTGCCGAGCGCCGGCAGTTCTCCCGTCGGCATTGCGATCGGGCCAAACAATGTGATGTGGATCGCCAATTCCGCCAGCAGCGTCAACAAGATTGCCAAGCTATCCGTCGCCGGTGTTTCCGGCGCGAACGTCTACAGCGATATGTGGTGGGCTGGTCAGGCCGAAAATGGCTGGGGCATGTCGATCCAGCAGCACGGCAACGTCCAGTTCAATGCCCTTTATGTCTACGACAGCGCCGGCAAGCCGGTCTGGTACGTGATGCCTGGCGGTACCTGGAATGCCGATTACACCACCTATTCAGGGCCGATCTACCAACCGACGTCGGCGCCACTGAACGACTATTCGCCCGCTCAATTTTTGGTGGGCGCTTCCCCGGGCAATGTGACGATCACCTATATCAGTCCGGCGACCGCGGTACTGCAGTACACCATCAATGGCATATCCGGCCAGAAGTCAATCCAGAGGCAGGTATTCGGTTCGGGCACGACGCCGTTACTGGTCGGCGACATGTGGTGGGGCGGCGCATCGCAGGACGGCTGGGGAATCAATCTGGTGCAGCAGGGCGGCGTCGTATTCGGCGTCTGGTACACGTATGG
>JANNGY010000645.1:0-5665 GCA_031404095.1 Betaproteobacteria bacterium
TCGGCCGCCAGCAACGGGCCGGCACAGGCGATTGCTGCGTATTTGGCGATGCCGTGGGTAGTCGCCTCGGCACGGTGCGAGGTGCCGAACGCATCGTTCACATAGATATCGCACATCGCCGCCATTTTGCGGGCAAGCTCATCGTTGTTTTTTTTCTCGCCAATATTGACGCGGCAGTTTTCCAACAGCACCACGCTGCCCGGTTGCACCGCCACGCCCCCCACCCCTTCCGCCCAGTTGGCCACCAGCGGCACCTCGCGACCCAGCAATTCGCTCATGCGCCGGGCGACCGGCGCCAGCGAGTCCTCGGGCTTGAATTCGCCTTCAGTGGGACGGCCGAGGTGCGAGGTCACCATCACTGCCGCGCCGCGCGCGAGCGCCAGCTCGATGGCCGGCATCGAGGCGCGGATGCGGGTGTCGTCGGTGATCCTGCCGTCGTCATCCTGCGGGACGTTCAAGTCGGCGCGGATGAAAACACGCTTCCCGTTAATGTCGAGATCGGTAAAGCGGAGAAAATTCATGCAGATTCCATTGATTGGCGGGAAGGTGGCATTGAAACCGGGCCTACGGCGACCGGCAGGCGCGCAAATCCAGGCCAATCGTGTCGACCAGTTCCACGGCCTGCGCGAGTTTCTGCGTCGACGCCTCGCTGGCGGCGCCGGTTTCCCTGGCAAAACTGTTGAAAGCATCGACGGTGATCGTGATGGCTTCCAGCAGGCTGGCGCGCACCTTTCCCGTGCAGTCATCGACCGTGACCGCATTGGCCTCGGCACGGATTGCCTCGACTCTTTTGATCAGGGCCGGAAATTCACCGCGGCCGGTGGCGCCGGCGTCACGCACGGCCGCGCCCAGCCGCTGCGCGATCGCGCTCAATGCATCGACATTCAGCTGGCGGTCGGCGCGCGCGCGTTCCAGCTGAAAGTTCGCATCGGCTGCCGACTTCTGTTCATCGAAGCGCTGGGCAATTTCCTTCTGGTCGGCCCTCAGGGCCTCGGAGGCAGTGGCGACGTTGACGTCGCGCGGCGGCGGCGCGGCACGATCACCGCAGCCGGCACAGGCCGCGGCCAGGAAAACTGCCAGGATCGATTTTGCGTGGTTCATGTCTTTTTCCTCGGCCAGGTAAACGGGTTTGCTGGTTGACTGGGGCGGGTAACGCGATTGACCGGCGTTCAGGATAGCTTTTTTCGGCCCGGCGAGTGTTGCCGCATGACCTGCAATTCATCGTTGATCCGTCCGGCGGTGGCGACGAACAGGAACGGCAGCAGCGCGTGCAACATCGCCGCCAATCCCCCCAGCGTCATTTTTGCCCCGAACTTCAACGCGAATCCGAGGTGCTCGGCGTAGGTCTCATTGACCGAATGCGGATGGCGGGTGAAAGGATTGTTCATGGCGTGGTCGCGTCCGAAAAAATCTTCAGGCCGGCGATCCCGGCGACAATCATCGCGATGCACGCCAGGCGAATCACGGCGCGCGATTCACCGAACAGGATCATGCCGGCGATCGCCGTGCCGACCGCGCCGATGCCGGTCCAGATGGCATAGCCGGTGCCGACCGGAATCGACTTCAGTGCTGCCGCCAGCAGCCAGACACTGGCGCCCATGAAGGCAATGGTGACCGCGCTCGCCACCGGTTTGCTGAAGCCATCGGTGTACTTGAGACCGACCGCCCAGACGATTTCGCACAGGCCGGCGAGGATCAGCAGGTACCAATGCACGAAAAGTCCCCTTTGCTTACTTTGCGCCCATCAGCGCAACTGTCGTATCGAGCATCCGGTTGCTGAATCCCCATTCATTGTCATACCAGGAACTAACCTTTACGAGGCGGCCGGAGACTTTGGTCAGCGTCGCGTCGAAAGACGACGAATGCGCGTCGTGATTGAAATCGATCGACACCAGCGGCGCCGTGTTGTACGCGAGGATGCCTTTCATGCCGGGCTCGGCGGCGGCTTCCTTCATGATGGCGTTGACTTCCTCGACCGTGGAATCACGCGCCGCGATGAAAGTAAGATCGACGACCGATACGTTGATGGTTGGCACGCGCATGGCAAAGCCGTCGAGTTTGCCGTTCAATTCGGGCATCACCAGGCCAACCGCCGCGGCAGCGCCGGTCTTGGTCGGGATCATCGACATGGTGGCCGAACGCGCACGGCGCAGGTCCTCATGCATCACGTCCGACAGCACCTGATCGTTGGTATAGGCATGAATGGTGGTCATGAGGCCGTTAACGAGGCCGATCCTGGCGTGCAGCGGCTTCACCAGGGGCGCCAGGCAGTTGGTGGTGCAACTGGCGTTGGAGATCACCGTCATGGCAGACGTCAGCACCCCATGATTGACGCCGTACACAACCGTGGCATCGATATCCTTGCCGCCGGGCGCAGAGATAATGACCTTCTTGGCGCCGCCTTTCAGGTGGGCGCCAGCCTTCTCCTTGGTGGTAAAGAAGCCGGTGCATTCCATCACCACGTCCACCCCCAGTTCGCCCCACGGCAACTGGGCCGGATCGCGCTGGGCCAGCACGCGGATCCGATCGCCATTGACCACCATGTAATCGCCTTCGACCACCACTGTTCCGGGAAACTTGCCGTGCGCCGTGTCATAGCGTGTCAGGTGCGCGTTGGTTTCCACCGGGCCGAGGTCGTTGATGGCGACGATCTGGATATCGTGCTTCTTGTTGCCTTCGTAGTGGGCGCGAAGGATATTGCGGCCGATGCGGCCGTAGCCGTTGATGGCGACTTTGATGGTCATGATTATCGATTCCTGAGAGCGTTGGTGGTGGAAACTGCGCGGCGGACAACGAAGACCTGGGGACTTGGTGAAATTCGCCGTGTTTGTGACTTGCGGCGCCTGCGTCAGGCACTTCCTCCTTTTTAAAGGAGGATTGAGGAGGATTTCCGGGCCGCCTTGATGTGTTGACGACCGAAAATCTCCCTCAATCCCTCTTTAGAAAAGAGGGAAGTAGTCTGCAACGATCACGACATACTGTGACGTCTCAAATTTCAACAAGCTGTCAGATTTTACCGCAACGCACCCCTTACCCCAAGTCGCGCCGCTGGCAAGGAATTGCGCTTCGCAGGACGGATAATGTCGCACCATGAACAAGATCGTCATCGCCAGCAACAATCCCGGCAAATTGCGTGAATTCGCCTCGCTGCTGCAACCTTTCGACTTTGAGGCGGTGCCGCAGGCTGCGTTGGGGGTGACCGAGGCGGAGGAGCCGCACGCGACTTTTATCGAAAACGCGCTACTGAAGGCGCGTCATGCATCGCAGGCGACCGGATTGCCGGCGTTGGCCGACGACTCCGGCATCTGCGCGCCCGCCTTGCACGGCGCGCCCGGCGTCTATTCGGCGCGCTATGCCGGCGAGCCGAGGTCGGACGCGCGCAACAACGAAAAACTGATTGCCGAACTCAAGGGGCATGCCGACCGCCGCGCGTTCTATTTCTGCGCCCTGGTGCTGGTGATGCGTGCGGATGATCCAAACCCGCTGATCGCCGACGCAGAGTGGATGGGAGAAGTCGTCGAGATACCGCGCGGTGGCGGCGGCTTCGGTTACGACCCGCATTTCTTCCTGCCGGAATTCGGCCTCACCGCGGCAGAACTGGCGCCCGACATCAAAAACCGTGTCAGCCATCGCGGCAAGGCGATGCAGTCGCTCGCTGAAAAACTGCGGGCGCGACGCTGATGCCGGCCGCGATCATCATGCCCGCCGGGGTGAACGGCAAGCTAGCGCTGACAGCACTGCCGCCCTTGTCGCTCTATATCCACATCCCGTGGTGCGTGCGCAAGTGCCCGTACTGCGATTTCAACAGCCATGAAGCGAAGGGTGGAAGCGGGGCCGTTCCCGAGCGCGCGTACATCGACGCGCTGATTTCCGATCTCGATCACAACCTGCCCAATATCTGGGGCCGGCGTGTCTACACGGTGTTTTTCGGTGGCGGCACCCCCAGCCTATTTTCCGCCGCGGCGATCGACGAAATCCTCGCCGCGGTGCGGGCACGCGTATCGCTCGACAGCGAAGCGGAAATCACGCTGGAGGCCAACCCCGGGACTTTCGAGGCGGAAAAATTTCGCGGTTTTCGTGACGCCGGCGTGAACCGCCTGTCGATTGGCATCCAGAGTTTCAATGAGTCCCACCTGAAGGCATTGGGCCGCATTCACAACCACGAGGAAGCGCGCCACGCCATCGACATCGCGCAAGACAACTTCGACAACATCAATCTCGACCTGATGTTTGCGCTGCCAAAGCAAACACTGGCGGAGTGCGAGCAGGACATCGAGACCGCCCTGTCGTTCGCCACCCATCACCTGTCGGTCTATCACCTGACGCTGGAACCCAACACCCTGTTCCATCGCTTCCCGCCGCCCCTGCCCGACGATGACCTGGCCGCCGACATGCAGGCGATGATCGAGACCCGGCTGGGGGATGCCGGCTATGCGCATTATGAAACCTCTGCCTATGCAAAGCCGGGGCTTGAGTCGCGCCATAACCTGAACTACTGGCGTTTCGGCGACTACATCGGCATCGGCGCCGGCGCGCACGCCAAGATTTCGTTTCCGGATCGCATCACCCGCGAGGCACGCTACAAGCAGCCGCAGGCGTTCATGGATCGGGCGATGCTGGGCGATGCGGCACAGGAAGTCAAAACAATCTCGCTTTCGGAGTTGCCGTTTGAATTCATGCTCAACGCGCTGCGCCTCACCGAGGGTTTTTCGCTGGCGATGTTTGTCGAGCGCACCGGGTTGCCGGTGACGGTGATTGCCGCGACGCTGGATGAGGCGGAAGCGAAGGGCCTGATCACGCGCGATCACGTGAGGGTGAAGCCGACCGACAAGGGACGGCTGTTCCTGAATGATTTGCTGGAGATGTTCTTGCCGTAGCCCGGATGAAGCGAAGCGCAATCCGGGATTGTGGTGTCCATTCACATGCCATCGATTCCGCTGCGCTTCATCGCGGCTACGGAAACGCAAGCACTGGCGGGGCGTTTCAGCCATTTTCGTCCTGCGAGACCCGCCAATGCTGGCGTTCTAATCCCGTAGCCCGGAAGAACCCGGGCAGGATTGAAGCCGGGGGTATTCCGGGTCGTTGACCGCGATACACAATGGCTCGAATCGCATCACCGCCATCCTCGATTACGCTACGCTTCATCGCGGCTACCACACTACTCCGCACGCTCCCCATAAATCGCGCCATCGTCCGCCGCTCCAAACGCCCAATCCGCGTTCATCCACCCCGCGCGGATATATTGGTGAATCGACGAATGCGGCCAATCGGCGGCGCGCTTTGTGTGCCCATGTTTCACCGGATTGAAATGGATGTAATCGATGTGGCGTTGCAAATCTTCATCGTCGCGGATGGTGTGTTCCCAATAGCGCCGTTGCCACAAGTCGTACTCGCCGCGGTCGTTGCGTTGAATCGGCGCGCCCGATTGCGCCACGCGGCGTGAGAACCGGCTCTTGATGAATCGGATGCGCGTGTCAAACGCGGCATCGTCCGGCGGCAAGGTCATGACCAGGTGCAGGTGTTCGGGCAACACCACCATTGCCTCGATGGTGAAGGGGTGCCGTTGCCGCGCCGCGCGAAACGCCTCGCGCAACACATCGACATATTCGACCAGCACCCGCGACGACCTATCGCGCAACGTCAGCGTGAAAAAATACGTGCCGCC
>JANNGY010000646.1:0-3682 GCA_031404095.1 Betaproteobacteria bacterium
ACCTCAGGGCGAACGGGAATTAAGTGAACAGTATTGACACCTGACATGGAAAATCAGTACCCCGCATGAAATATGCCCGCTAAAAAAAGACGCTCAAGCTGTTCCCCACACCTTCCGATTGCGAAGTGGCGTTTTACGACGCTTTCGAAAGGGCCGACCTGAACCTGATGATGGCGGTTTGGGCCGACGAGCCGGGCGTGATCTGCATCCACCCGCAGGGCTCGCGCCTCGCCGGGCTGACGGCGATTCGTGAAAGCTTCGCGGAAATTTTTTCACACGGGCCGAATGCGAACCTGAAGGTCAGCGAACTTCGCAAGCAGGAAGGGCAGACGCTCGCCATTCACAGCGTCTATGAAACGTTCGTCATGCCCGGGCAGGCCGCCGCCATGTCGCCGGTGCTGGCCACCAATGTGTTCATGCTCACGCCCGGCGGCTGGCGCATGGTGCTCCACCACGGCTCCATTTCCCCGCAGGGGACCACGGCCGAAGAGCAGGGCGTGTCGCGGATCCTGCATTGAAATTGTCCCTGAATGCGCGGTCCGGCATCGCTGCGCTGGCAGCAGGCTTGGCCGCCCTGACACAGGCGGGTCACGCCGCCGACCTGAACAAGGTGGTGCGCACCCCGTCGCAGTCGGCGGAGAAGGGCTTCGACTGCGTGGTCGAATCCGATGAAATGACCGGCACGCTTTGCGACAATATTTTCGATGCGCTGCTGCAATACGATCACCTTGCACGCCCCATCAAGCTGCAGCCGCGCGCGGCAATCGCGCTGCCGGACATTTCCGCCGACGGCAAGACCTACACCCTGAAGCTGAAGCGCGGCATCACCTTTACCGACGACCCGGCATTCAAGGGAAAGAAGCGCGAGCTGGTCGCTGGCGACTACGTCTACAGCATCAAGCGCATGCTCGATCCGAAGCTGCGCGCGCAATGGCAGTTCCTGGTCGACGGCAAATTGCAGGGCGGCGATGAACTCGTGGCGGAGGCAAAGAAGACCGGCAAGTTCGATTACGACAAGCCGATCCCGGGGCTGGAGGCACCCGACCCGTATACCCTCGTCATTCGCCTGACGGCACCGGACTACAACCTGATCTACATCCTGACCATGCCGGCGACCGCCGCGGTGGCGCGCGAAGTGGTCGAAACCTACGGCGCCGGCTTTGCTGAACACCCGGTCGGCACCGGACCCTATCTGCTGAAAGACTGGCGCCGGGCATCGCGGGTGGTGCTCGAGGCCAATCCCGACTATCGCGAGGAATACTTTTCCACCGCCGGCAGCGACGATCCGCGCGACCAGGCCATCATCGAGCACCTCAAGGGCAAGCGCTTGCCGCTGGTGGGCCGCTTCGAAATCTATCCGGTCGAGGAAGAGCAGCCGCGGTGGCTGGCGTTTTTGAACAACGACTACGACTTCATCCGGCCGATTCCCACTCCTTTCATCGATACCGCCATGCCCGGTGGCAAGCTCGCGCCCAATCTCGTCAAGCGAGGCATGGTCACCCGCCCCGACGAAGTGGCGTGGCTGACCTACACCACGTTCAACATGGCCGACACCATCGACGGCAAGCCGAATGTGGTCGGTGGTTACGCGCCGGAAAACATTGCCCTGCGCCGGGCGATGTCGATGGCCTATCCGGTCGAGGAAGAAATCAGCATCATCGAAAAGAACCAGGCCATCAAGGCCTGGAGCCCGATCGCCGAGGGCATGGCGGGATTCGTCGACGAGCGCACGCCGACGCTCGATTACAACCCGGCGAAAGCCAAGGCACTCCTCGATATGTATGGCTACGTCGACAAGGATGGCGACGGCTGGCGCGACATGCCGGACGGCAAGCCGCTGATCGTCGACCAGGCCACCACCCCCGACCAGCGCGCCCGCAGCCGCAACGAACGCTGGGCCAGCGCGATGGAAAAAATCGGCATCCGCATGACCTTCGACAAGGTTGAAAAGATGCCCGAGCTTCGCAAGCAGGCGCAAAACGGCCGCGTGCAGATGATGACTTACGGCTGGATCGCCGACTATCCAGATGGCGAGAATTTCCTGCAGTTGTTCTGGAGCAAGAGCATCGGCGGGGCCAACTACTCGATGTTTTCGCACCCGGAATTCGACCAGCTTTACGAACGCATCAAGATCATGCCGGATACGCCCGAGCGCACCGCGCTCTACCGGCGCATGGTGCACATGCTGTGGGTTTACAATCCGTGGCGGGTGAATACACTCAAGCAAGGCACCATCCTTATCCAGCCGTGGCTGCTGGGGTTCAAGAAACATCCGTTCGGACACGAGCCATGGCGCTACCTGGACATCGACCTCGCCAAACTTTCGCAAGCGATAAAAAAATGAATCCGCGCACCCTGCAATGGCTCGCCAGCTCGCTGACCGCGATACTGGTGGTCGCCATCGGCCTGCAATTGGCGTGGTGGACCTGGCAGCTGCTGGTGCCGTCATGGCGGGTCACCGCGATTGGCGTCACACCCACGCTGCCGCCTGTGCCGCCTGGATTAGGCCGCCAGCTTTTCGGCGACCGCGATGGCGCCGTCGCGAGCGTGGCCGCGCCGGCCACCGCCCGCGGTATTCGCCTTAAAGGTGTGTTCGCCGTCGACGGCAAGACCCTGTCCGCGGCCGTGGTCAATCTCGGCGGCAAGGATCAGACGGTTCGCCTCAACCAGGAATTGTCCGCCGGCGTTACCCTCGTCGAAGTGCAGCCCGATTTCATCGTCGTCAGCCGCAACGGCGTCCGCGAGCACATCGACCTGGACCGGTTTGTCGCGGCAACCCGACCGGGTGCCGGCGCGGCGGCGTCCGGTCCGCCTGCCGCCGCCAATTTTCGCCTGAACGTCGCCAGCACCGGCATCAACGCTTTCTCGCTTTCGCGGCAGGAACTGAATACCGTATTGCAGGATCCGCGGCAAATGAATTTTCTTGGCCGTATCGGCCCGGCCCCCGCCGGCGGCGTGCGGGTGGAAGATGCACAGGCGGGCTCGCTCGCGCAAAAGCTCGGCCTGCAGCCGGGCGACATCATCACCGGCATCAACGGCCAGCCGATCAATTCGCCGGGAGACCTGGCGCGCGTGTACGGGCAATTCAATTCGCTGGTCGCGATCCGCGTCGAAGTGCGGCGCGCCGGCGCGCCGGTGATGCTGAATTATTCGATTCAGAATTAGCCGCGTCCAAACACGGGTGGCAAGGCCTTGAACCCCAGAGACCACAGATAACACTGAGGAGAAGCAAAGCGACTTCAGTCTTTCTCCTTGGTCTTCGTGGTCTGCGTGGTTCAAATGATTTCGCCAATACCACAGTCAACCTCAAGCACTGGCGAGCCTTTCCGGGCCATTTCGGCCTGAACGCCGCACCAGTGCTGGAGTTTGCCACCTGCGCGAACACCGAAAGATGCGCGAGCTGCGATACGCGCCCCACGCAACAGGCAAATTCATGACGTACAATCATCCGAGTCATTTACCCCCGGATTCCTGATGCGCCAATCGCTAAAGCTGAATAAAAAACTGGCCGTCCTCGGCACCCTCCTCGCGCTGACGCTGACATCGGTCCCGGCGGCGCTCGCCCAGGACACGGTGACGCTCAATTTCGTCAATGCCGACATCCCCTCGGTGGTCAAGGCCATCGGCGGCCACACCGGCAAGAATTTCATCATCGATCCGCGCGTGACCGGCAACATGAACA
>JANNGY010000647.1:0-3139 GCA_031404095.1 Betaproteobacteria bacterium
GTTATCTTCGCCTGCACCTGCGTTTGTCGCAGAAATCGCTGGCCCAGTGCTTCGGCAATACCGAGCAAGCGGTGGCGTTGTGGGAAAAAACCGGGCGCGTCCCGCTGTGGGCGGATAAACACCTCCGCATCCTGTGGAAAGCGCAGGAAGCCGGCAATGAAACGGTGAAGAAAGTGGTTGAGCGCATCAACCTCATTGACCAATTGGTCAATCAAAAAATCGTCGTCGAGGAGACGCGACGTGGCTGGAAAGGCCGTGTCGAAGATGAGCCGGTTGCCGCGTAGGTCGAATTGAAGGCGCCACGCCACAGCATCGAAACCTCCGAAGAATCCGGCGTGCGTTACCTGCACTTCGGTTCCGAATGGGTACAGGGCGCGATGCGCATCGCCCGGCCATATTCGCTGGAGCTGGAGTACACGCGCGAGATGGCGGCCTGCCTGTTGCTGCGGCCGGAAAGCGATTGGCCGCGGCGGGTGTTGCAGGTGGGGCTGGGGGCGGCATCGCTTACCAAGTTCTGGCAGCGCCATCGGCCTGACACGTCGCAGACCATCGTTGAAATCAATCCGTCGGTGGTGGCCATGGCCGAGCAGTCATTCAAACTGCCGCGCGCGCCGGCGCGCGATGCGGCTCACATCGATATCTGCATCGGCGATGGCGTGGCCTGGATGCGCGGCGACGGTGAAGGAAGCGGAAGCGCCCGACACCGGGACAAATACGACTGCATCATGGTCGATGGTTACGATCACCACGCGCGTTTCGGGGCGCTCGGCACCGAAGCCTTCTATCGTGATTGCCGCGCGCGCCTCACCCGGCGCGGCCTGCTGGTGCTAAACCTGTTCGGCCGCGCCCATGGCTACGCCCAGCAGGTGGAAAACCTGCGCACCGCGTTCGATGACCGGGTGCTGGCATTGGGACCGGTCGAAGGCGGCAACGCGATTGCTTTCGCGGTGAATGGCGAGCCGGTGGCGCTGGAGATGTCGATGTTGCGGGCGGATGCCGCGCGCCTGTCCCGCGAAACCGGCATCAAGTTCACCGGCACCCTGGTGCGCATCGACCAGGCGATCGCGGGATTGATGGGTCAACTCGCGCGCAAGCGCGGCGGGCCGCTGATGCTGTAGATTGTCGTTTGCCCATGGATAAGCCAGACACATTGCACGCCGCCACGCCGCCACTTGGCGCCCGTACTGGCGCCTCTAACGGTGCCTTTATCGGCGCTTCGCCGGCGCCGGCCTCGGTGCGCGAGGAGGTGGCGCGCCTTCGCCTGGCAATCAGCGCCGGCGACGGCGTCGCCGCGCAGCGCGATGCCGAGCAGTTGCTGGAGGTGGTCGAACCGGTCGACCGGGCCCTTGTGCTGAATACCCTGGCACACCTGCATGCCGCCAATGCCGACGTGCTTGCGCTGGGACGCGTGGCCGCCGAAGCGCGCCGCGCCGCGCAGAACCATGGTGATACCGAAAGCGAGGCCGAAGCGATCCTGCACGCCGGCCAGGCGCTGCAAATGGTGGAGGACCACGCCGCCGCCATCAAGTATTTCGTCGATGCGGAGCAACTTGCCACCCGTGCCGGCTCGCGCGAGCTGGCGGCGCGCGTCTGGCGGCGCATGGGCGTATCGTCGTCGGTCATCGGCCGCCATCCGCAAGCCATCGACTATCTCGAGCGCAGCGTAAAGGCCTTCAATGAGCTTGGCATCCTCGCCGACTGGTTCGGCGCCCGCAGCTCGTTGCTCAATGCCTATAACCGCCAGGTCGAAGCGGATATTCCGGAAGGACCGGCGCGCATCGAGGCCTACCGCCCCTACCTGCCGCAGTGGGACAACCTCGCCAACGAAGCGCAAGCCGCCGGCATCCGCCGCATCAGCGCGATCGCGCGCGGCAACTATGCGATCGCCCAACGCTATGTCGAGGACTACGACGGCGCGCTGGCGACACTGGAAGAGGTGCTCAAGCAGTACCAGGCCTATCGGATGCGCGCCAACATCGCCATCACCTACAACGAAATGGGCACGGTCTATTGCCGCATGAAGCGTTTCGAGGATGCGCTCCGCGCGTATCACAATGCCCTGGTGTATTTGACCGAGGGCTCGAAGCGCGAGCAAAGCGATGCCTATGCCGGCATTTCGCATGCCCACGAAGGCCTTGGCAACCTCGCCGAGGCGCTTGGCGCGCTAAAGAAAGTGCGCACGCTCGAGTCGGCGCTCAACGACCAGGAGGCGCGCGATGCCGCCGCGCGGCGCGAACTCACGCTGTCGCTGAAGCATTTCTCCGATCAATGGGAAAAACTCGCCAAGGAAGACACCCTCACCGGCCTGCCGAACCGGCGTGCGCTCGAGCAATGGCTGCAGGCCGCGCTGTCGCGTGCCACGCCGGCGCAACCGCTGACGCTGCTGATGATCGACGTCGATCACTTCAAACAGGTGAACGACCTGTTCGGGCATGCCATCGGCGACCGCGCCCTGCATACCCTCGCGGACCTGATGCGGCAGAATTGCCGCTACGCCGATTGCCCGGCGCGTTATGGCGGGGAAGAATTCATGCTGGCGCTGCCGCAAACCGATCTTGACATCGGCATCGATGTCGCGAATCGCCTCAATCACAGTGTGTCCACCTATCACTGGGCGGGCATTCACGCCGGGATGGCCGTGACCATCAGCATCGGCGTCGCCAGCACCCGCGAGCTGACTGAGCCCTATGCGAGCGACGCGCTGATCGAGCTGGCGGATGGACGCTTGTATGGCGCAAAGGATTCGGGAAGAAATCGGGTGGTGAGTGCGTAGTGGGACTCTATTGATCCGGCGATTAAACAGTGTGCAGTATCAAATTCAATAGTCCTTCCCCCGCGAAGGCGGGGGCCCAAGTTCGCGCCTGCGATCCAGCGACCAGACTTGGATCCCCGCTTTCGCGGGGAAGGGACTGGTTGGCATGCGGCTTTCGCACTTTTTGATTGCCGGATCCGTAAATGAATCCAAAAAGTGAAACTCCCCGTCCCGCTTGCCGTTTCGAGCTTTTATGCGCGATATTATACTTCGCGTACCCAATTTCAAGTAGGAGCGTATGATGAATGCTCCTGAGCGTTACTTGAGAGGCGGTCGCAATATGAAGGCTATAGACGGCTCATACCTATACAAATTGGGTGGCGTGAT
>JANNGY010000648.1:0-1661 GCA_031404095.1 Betaproteobacteria bacterium
CGCGCGGCGCGGGTCCTGAATTCAAACAGTGCGATATTTTTCAGCATGTCGTTTTGTGCAAAGTAGTTTGTGGGAATTGTCGATGCTCATTGTTTTCCGAGTGTGTCGCCCTGCACTTCCCCCTTCGACGAAGGGGGTGAAGCAGGGGTTTCGCACCGCATGTGGTGCGCCTGCTGAACGGCCAGCCAATGCAATGGATGGCGCGTCCTGCAAGGATCGAGGGGGAGAGCGAAGCGAGGGGGCAGTTCGGTGGGCAAACTGTGGCGACGACCGTAAATCCCTCCCGGCCTCCCTTTTTCAAAGGGAGGAGAAACCCCAAACCCCTCCATCCACATTTTGCAAAAGGGGGGAGTATCAAGAATTCGCGCAGCACGGACTGAGATAGCCAAGTTCAACAAATTTCTAGGCAATCGCGGTTTCGGCGTCACGCACAGACGCGCCGAGAAATCCGCCGATCGCCGCGAAATACGTATCCTCCAGTTCGGGCACGACCGGCGAAAACGCGTGGTCCGGCTTGCTTTCGCCGACGACATGAATCCGCGTCTGGCCGGAAATGAGGCGGGTGGAAATCACCGGGTAGCGGAGCTTGGCCGCCGCGAGTTCGCTGCGCGGCACCGAGGTCGCCCACAGGCGGCCCTGCAGCGCACGGGTCAGTTCGTCCGGCTTGCCGGTGAGCAGCACTTCGCCCTTGTTGATGATCGCCATGTTCGGGCACAGGTCGCTGACGTCTGAGACGATATGCGTGGACAGCACCACGATGACCTGCTCGCCGATTTCCGCCAGCAGGTTGTGGAATCGCGCACGCTCTTCCGGATCCAGCCCGGCGGTGGGCTCGTCGACGATGATGAGCCGCGGATTCCCCAGCAGCGCCTGGGCGATGCCGAAGCGCTGGCGCATGCCGCCGGAATACCCGCCCAGCGCTTTATCTCGCACGTCGTAAAGGTTGGTTTGCCGGAGGAGGCCGGTGACGACATCGCGCCGTTCCGGCTTGTTGGCCAGGCCTTTCAGTTCCGCGAGGTGATTCAGCATGTCCCAGGCCGATACCTTCGGATACACGCCGAATTCCTGCGGCAGGTAGCCGAGTTGCCGGCGCACGGCGTCCTTGTCCTTCAGCACATCGATATTGCCGAGCCGAGCGCTGCCGGCGTCGGCGTCCTGCAAGGTCGCCAGGGTGCGCATCAACGTGGATTTGCCGGCGCCATTGGGGCCGAGCAGGCCGAACATGCCGGTGGGAATGGTCAGCGTGACGTTTTTCAGCGCTTGCACGCCGTTGGGATAGGTTTTGGAGAGACCGGAAATGACGAGTTCCATGGCGTGGGCAGTGGGCGAAGTTGTCGAAGCAGGCAGTATCCGCGTGCGGCCTGTCAAGGACAAGCCGGGAACGACGAAATGCTTTCATGGCAGGACCAACTTCGCGATAGCGCGCCTGAATCGCAGATTCGCTTTGGCGCGCCCGAACCGCGGATTCGCTTTGGTGCGCCTGTATCGTAGATTCGGTTTGACGCGCTACTATCGCGGATAATTGCCCATCCCACTCCCGGCACTCCGATCACATGATGACCAGGCTGTTCCCTGCCCTGCTGGCCGCACTGATGCTGATCACGGGCTGCGCGGTAATCGATCCGAACAACATCATCGGCCGGCGCTACGCGGATTCGCCG
>JANNGY010000649.1:0-3993 GCA_031404095.1 Betaproteobacteria bacterium
CCCGGCTCGACCCCCATTAAAAAGGGGAAAGTGCTTCTGACTAGCGATCGCACATGGAATTACTCACTCAATTATTCTCACACCTTCGTCACGCGTTTCACGCTCGTTCAAAGGGGTAAGTGCTTCGAGTTTAAGTACTCCGAACTGGCGAGCGCACATAGAATCAGGAATTCAATTCTTCCCACAACTTCGTCACCCGCTTCACGCTCACCGGCATCGGCGTCCGCAATTCCTGCGCGAACAGCGACACCCGCAGCTCTTCGATCATCCATCGATACTCCGCCGCTTTCGGTTCCAGCCAATCCGTCAGCTTCAGGGCATTCTGCCACAGCGGGCGAATCGATCGCGCTTGCTCGAGATCGCGTTCCATCGAACCGCCCTTCGCCTTGTTGAGCCGCAACACGATCGCTTTCAGGTAGCGAGGAAAGTGCAGCAACTGTGCCATCGGCACGTCGCGCAGGAATTCCGGCGCAAATAAATGCCGCAACTGCTCCTCGATTTCCGGGCCGATGTGCTCCCAGGTTTTCACGTAGCGCTCGTCCAGCAGTTTGCGAATGTCAGCAGCGGCGGCGAACGATTCCTCCATCACCTGCACCAGCGCCTGCGCATTGGCTGAAAGTTTCGCCTTTCCCGCGCTGCGCGCCGCGCTGAACGCGGATTCGCTGCGAATCTCCGCAGCGCTTGCATCGACCATGGTGCCGGCGAACACCGCAAACGCCAGCTCCGCCCGCATCGCCTCCTGGGTGTGGTTCCTGGTTTCGGGGAAGCAGTGCACAAACTGGAACGCCGACACCGGAGAGAACTTGAAGCTGCGCTCCAAGAATTTCACCTGCTCGGCCATCTCCAACATGAACAACCGGGTGAGGCCGCGCCTATGGCTGTGCGAAGCGGCCAGCCGCTCGTCGAAAATCTTGATCGACACCGATGCGCCGCGATCCAGCAGCGCGGGATAGCCATCGTAGCGAATCTGGTTGCGCTCGAAGTTGATGGTCTCGGGCAGGTCTTCAAAATCCCAGCGGGTGATGTCGTCGCGCTCGAGGCGGTTGGAATGCAGCGTTGAAAACACCGTGCGCGAGGCATCGGCAAACTGCAGCTTCAGCGCGGCGAAGTCGCGCGACATGGCCAGCTCCTTGCCGTCGGCATCGACGATGCGGAAATTCATCCGCAGGTGCGGCGGCAGGCGCGACACATCCCACGCATCGGCCGGTACCTCCATGCGCTTTACCCCGCGCAGGAAGGCGGCCATCGCATCGATCAACGGCGTCTCGGCCGCGGAGAGGTCGTTCATCCCCTCCCGGTGAGTGGGGTGGCCAACAATGTGGCCAATGAATTCGCTCACGGTATCCGGCACCGGCACGATCTGGCTGCGGATTTTTTGCGGAAGCGTCTTGAATAGCGCCGTCACCTTGTCGCGCAGCATGCCCATGGTCAGCCACTCGAAGCGCGCGGCATTCACCTGGTTCAGCACCGCGACCGGCAGGGTGATGGTGACGCCGTCCATGACGTGTGCCGGCTCGAAGCGGTAGGTCAGGGGAAACACCGCGCCGCGATGCTTGAGCGTTTTGGGAAACAGCTCAAAGGTGATTTCCGCCGCGCCGCGCCGCATCAGTTGCTCGCGCGTGAATTCCAGCACGCCGGGCGTTTTCTTCTCTGCCTCGCGTCGCCATTTCTCGAAGCCGGCCATGTTCACCACATCCGCCGGGATCGCGGCATCGTAGAGCGCGAACATGTCGTCATCGTCGATCAACACATCCTGGCGCCGCGCCTTGGCCTCGATGTCCTCGATATCGTCGATCAGTTTCTGGTTGAGGCGCAGGAATTTGGCGTGGGTGTCGACTTCGCCGGCCACCAGCCCTTGGCGGATGAATATCTCGCGCGCTTCAACCGGATTGATCGCGCCGTAGTGCACCCGACGGCGCGGGTTGATGATCAGCCCGTAGATCGACACCTGTTCGAAGGCGACCACCTGTCCGCTCTTGCGCTCCCAGTGCGGCTCGAAGTGCGTGCGGGTGACGAGGTGCGCGGCCAGTTGTTCGATCCACTCGGGCTCGATCGAGGCGACGGTGCGTGCGTAGACGCGCGTGGTTTCAGTCAGCTCCGCGGCCATGACCCATTTCATGCCACGTTTTACTCTCGAATCTTTCTGTTGCGCATGCTGCTGGTTGCGGCGTGGCAGCTGGAATTTGATGCTGCGCGTACCGAGGTAGTGATCGCCCTCCGGGCCCTTGGTGCCGACGTTGCTGATGAGGCCGGTGAGGAGGGCGCGGTGGATGTTGTCGTAGTGGGCGGATTTTGGGTCAGCGATGATTTGACCGCCCGAAATCCCCCGCTCGCTTTGCTCGCCGCCCCCTTTTTCAAAGGGGGCTTTGGCCATTGCCCCCTTTGAAAAAGAGCCCGTCCTGAGCTTGTCGAAGGAGGGCGCACGGCCGCTTGCGGCAGGCAGGGGATTTTCGGTGGTGGCCACGCGACCCTGCTTCTGAGTCGTACCCCCCCGCATCCCCGCCGCCGCACACACTTCCACCAGTTGCGCATGCACGTCGCGCCACTCGCGCATGCGCATCGGTGAGAGGAAGTTTTCGTGCAGCATCTGGTCGAACTTGCGATGCGATTTCTTGTGCTTCCATGCCTCTTCGTAAAATGCCCAAAGTTTGACGAAAGCCAGAAATTCGGATTGCGGGTGTGCAAACTTCTCGTGCGCGACGGCCGCGTCCTGCTGCTTGTCGTGCGGCCGCACCCGCGGGTCCTGCACCGACAGCGCGGAAGCGATGATCAGCACTTCCGCGAGGCAGGCCTCGCGTTCGGCTGCCAGCAGCATGCGCGCGATGGCGGGGTCGACCGGGAACTTCGCCAACTGCCAGCCGAGCGTGGTCAAGCCCTTGTTGTCGTCGACTGCGCCGAGTTCAAACAACTGCCGGTAGCCGTCCTCGATCATGCGCGGACTGGGGGGCTCGATGAACGGAAAATCCTGCACGTCGCCGAGGCCGAGCGATTTCATGCGCAGGATCACATCGGCCAGCGAGGTGCGCAGGATTTCCGGCGTGGTGAACGGCGCGCGACTGGTGAAATCCTCCTCGCCGTAGAGGCGCACCGCGATCCCGCTGGCAACGCGCCCGCAACGCCCGGCGCGCTGCTGCGCGGACGCCTGCGAGATCGGCTCGATCTGCAATTGGTTGATCTTGCTGCGCGCGCTGTAACGGTTGATGCGCGCCACACCGGCATCTACCACGTAGCGGATGCCCGGCACCGTGAGGGATGTTTCCGCAACATTGGTGGACAGCACGATGCGGCGCCGATTGGACAACTGAAAAACGCGATCCTGTTCGGCGTTGGACAGGCGCGAATACAGCGGCAGCACTTCGGTGTGCGCAGGGTGATGCTTTCTGAGCGCCTCATCGCAATCGCGGATCTCGCGCTCGCCCGGCAGGAACACCAGCACGTCGCCTTCATGGGTTTCATGAAAAATCTCGTCGATCGCTTTTACCACCGCGTCCTCGATCGGCACCGCGTCCTCGGCATCGTCGAGAAAATGCTCGGGGCGATAGCGGACCTCAACCGGATAGGTGCGGCCCGAGACTTCAATGATGGGCGCATTGTCGAAATGCCTTGAGAAACGCTGCGGGTCGATGGTCGCCGAGGTGATGATGATTTTCAGATCGGGACGCTTGTTCATTAATTGTTTTACGTAGCCCAGCAGGAAATCGATATTGAGGCTGCGCTCATGCGCCTCATCGATGATCAGCGTGTCGTAGCGCAGCAGCCGGTGGTCGCTGTGGGTCTCGGCCAGCAGGATGCCGTCGGTCATGACCTTGACAAAGGTGTTGTCGTCGGTCTGGTCATTGAAACGGATCTTGTAGCCGACCGCGTGGGTCCCGGCCGCACCCAGCTCCTTGGCCAGACGCGACGCCACGCTGCGGGCCGCAATCCGTCGCGGCTGGGTGCAGCCGATGATGCCGTCAATGCCGCGCCCCAGTTCGAGGCAGATTTTCGGCAGCT
>JANNGY010000650.1:0-14097 GCA_031404095.1 Betaproteobacteria bacterium
GGCAAGAATTCACTGGTCAGCGTGGGCAAGAACGGCAGTTGCCTTGAAAATGCCGAGGTGCCGATTACGGCGAGCCTGACGATGGAGCGAAACTGAGTCGATTTCCATTTCAGCAAGGGAATGACAGCAATCATCAGTGCAATGATCAGGAATTGGATTAATCGGAATCCTCCGCCAGATAGTACATAGGCCCGCATTCGCGGGCCTTTGTGCGGTTGCGAGACGGCAGCGAATTACTGCTTGCCCGCCTCAATGGCGATAGAAAGCGACACTTCGTCACCGACGTTAGGCACATATTTCGCCAGGTTGAAATCGCTGCGCTTTACTTTCGCGACCGCGTTGGCGCCGCATACTTCTTTCTTGGACAGCGGATGCGGCATGCAGTGGAAATGTGTCATCGTCAGGGTGACCGGCTTGCTGATGCCCTTGATCGTCAGTTCGCCATCGATCGAGGCGACCTTGTCGCCATCGAACTTGAAGCTGGAGGATTTGTAAGTGATGGTTGGAAATTTCTCGACTTCAAAGAAGCCGTCACCCTTCAAGTGCCCATTGAACAACTCGCTGCCGGTGTTGACGCTCCGGGTGTCGATGGTGATGTCGGCCGCGCCGGACTTGGCGTCGCGATCGAGGGTGATCTTGCCGGTGGTTTTGTCGAAGCGGCTTTGCTGAAGCGAATAGCCAAAATGCAGGTATTCGAATTTCGGATACGTGTGATTGTTGTCGATCACGTAGGTTTCGGGCGCGGCAAACGCCGGCATGCTGAGGCTGGCGGCGAGAGCCAGGAGGGTGAGGCGTTTCATGTTGGAGTGCTCCTTGGTTGTGGGGAAACTACTTTGATTTGGCCGGTGCTGGGGATGCCGTAGCCATGATCCGGAAATTGACTTGAACATCGTTGGCCACCATCGATACGTCGGTCCATGGACCATCGCCGATGGCGAAATCGATACGCTTCAATGTCATGCCGCCTTCGAATACGCCGTTGCTGCCTTCGGCCTTATACGTAAACGGTGCGGCGATGGATTGCGATTTTCCCTTGATGGTCAGCAATCCGGCGACTTCGTATTTGCCGGCGCCGAGTGACTTCATGCCGGTGGACGTGAAAGTGGCCATTGGAAACATCGGCACATTGAACCATTGCTTGCCGGTGACTTCGTCATTGGCGTCCTTTGAGCCGGCGTCGATGCTGGCAAGGTCAATACTGATGTTGACCTTGCCGATCTCGGGCTTGGTAGGGTCGATTGAGACTTGGGCGTTGAATTTGGGAAAGCGCCCGTTCACGGCAACACCCATCTGCCGCGATACGAACGTGATGCTGGATTTTTCCGCCTGAACGGCTGAATACTCGATCGCGCGGGCGGTGGTGCTGGCGGTGGCAAGCAGGATGCCGGGCAAGAGGGCGGCTGTGGCAAGCAATGATTTCATTCTGGACTGGGCGGGAGAAAGGGTTGGAAAAACGGTTCAGGCGCGCCGGGCGGGCAGCATACGCCGCAAAATGTCGTCCTTGTCGATGAAGTGGTGCTTGAGTGCGCCTGCGACATGGGCAACGGCAAGCGCAATCATCGTGTAATTGAGCAGGCGGTGGGTGCGTTCCAGCAGTTTGCCAAGCGCCTCGCTTTTTTCCAGCAGGTCCGGAAGGGGTATGACACCGAAATAGACCGTCTGGAATCCTTTTGCCGAACTCATCAGCCAGCCGGTGAGCGGTATCGCGATCATCAGCAGGTAGAACAGCAGATGGGTGGCGGCCGCCACCCGCCGCTGCCAGGCCGGCGTCGTTGCGGGCAATGGTGGCGCGGGGTGAAACACGCGCCACCCACAACGGATCAGCACCAGGATGAATATCGTGACACCCGCCCATTTGTGCCAGTTATAGAGTTTCAGTTTCTCCGGCGAAAACCTAAGTCCTGTCATGTACAGGCCGACCGTCACGGAAATCAGCAGCATTGCCGCGACCAGCCAGTGCAATGCCATTGCCGTCGATGTGTAGCGGTCGATTCTCATGCGGCAGTTCCATGTTCGCTGTCGAAATGATGACTAAAGGCTTCGCGCAAGCGCCGCAACTGTCTGCGCATGGTTTCCAGGTCGCCGTCGCTGAGACTGCCGAACAAAGGCTCGAGGTGCTTGATGTGTGCGGGAAAAATGACCTCGAACACGGCCTGGCCCTCGTCCGTCAGGCGGGTGATCCAGCTGCGGCCATCGTCGGGCGAAGGGGCGCGGACCAAAAGCCCCTTGCCCTCCAGGCGGTCAAGCACGCCCGTCATGGTGCCTTTGGTAATCAATGTCCTCTCGCCCAGTTGCTTGCACGTCATGCCCTGCGTATTGCCCAGCGTGGCAATGATGTCGAACTGTGCGGGGGTGAGCTGAAGTTCGCGGATGTGGGCGTCGGAGCACTGTTCGAAAGCGCGCGTGCATTCGAACAGTTCGCGGACCAGCGGCATGAATTTCAGGTGGCGCGGCGTCATCGGAGTAATCGGGAAAAATAGTTCGTATTAGAACTAAGTTTCCACGAAAGCGCGAGCGTTGTCAAGTGGCCATGGTGACAGGCTGTGCGCTCAATCGACGTTCAAGGCGACGCGGTGCGAATCGGCAAGCAAAGAGGCAGCGGCGATTTGAACGGCGCTTTCAAAGGGAGAAGTACCCGACTGCAAGCGCGCCGAAGTATCGAAATTTCGAATTTGAACAAGCCCCTAAATGTTGCCGACAAACAGCGTTCGCATCAGCTTGTCTTTCAGCCCATGTGCCTCATGGAATCCCATGCGATCCAGGTATCGTTCCGGCACCTCTTTGTGGTCGAACACCTGTTCCACGGCGCTTTCGACCAGCATCTTGACCAGCTCGAGGGGATGCTCGGCCGATCGCTTGAGGCGGGCGAGGGCGCCGACGATGACCAGTTCGTCATCGGTGAAGTCGGTGCCGAGGGGGAAGTCCGGCAACAGTCCCTCGTCGTGCCAGGGTCTGAGGGCCGCGTCGATGCGCCCCGGCAGATTATGGCGCTGAGCCTCGGGGATGTCGTAACCGGCATCGAGCTTGCCGTTGGCCTTGGCGACCGCAGCCAGCTCCGGCTGGAATCGCGAATCGGTAATGGCCAGCAGGCGCTTGATCACTTCCGCGTCGGTGTGCCCGCGCACGTCGGCGATGCCGTATTCGGTGATGACGATGTCGCGCAAATGGCGCGGTATGGTGGTGTGGCCATAGTTCCAGACAATGTTTGAATACACTTTGTCTTTCTTGGTGCGCCAGGAGCGCATCAGCAGGATCGAGCGCGCGTCCGGCAGGGCATGGCCCATGGCGACAAAATTGTACTGTCCGCCGACGCCGCTAACCAATTGGCCCGAGTCGAGGCCGTCGGACACGGCGGCCCCCAGCAGCGTCACCATCATGGTGGTATTGATGAAGCGCGCATTGGTGCGCTGCAGCCGGGCGATTTCCTCATGGCCCAGCAGTTCGTTGATGTATCGGATGCGGCTCATGTTGATAAGCGCTTTGCGCTCCTCTGGCATGTCGCGCAGAGCCTGGTAGAAGCGCCGCGGCCCGAGGAAAAATCCGCCGTGCATGACAACGCCGCCACGGAGCGTGCTGCCAAGGCAATTTGCGCACATCGCGTCGAATGCGCTGGCCGGTGTCAAACCGGCGTGACAGATTTGCCCGCCCGACACCAGTGCGCCGTCCTGCCATTCCACCCCAGCACGCAGGATGCCGAAACGGCGCAGAAAGGCGACATCGTCGGCGGTCAGTGGATTGCTGATGCGGCCGGCGACATGCAGCGCCGACAGGGTCGCCGGGGTGATGTCGCGGGAAATGTCGCCCTGATTGACCGCGCGCTGCAACGCAACGTCGGGGTACACCTCGCGGCGGATGATTCCTGCCTCGATCAGCCACAGAAAACCGTTGACAAACATTTCCGAGCAGCCGTACAAGCCGGTACTGAACGTGTCGACGTGACAGATCGCCGGCAGTGCCGCCTGATCGGCCTTCAACAGTGTGGCGAGGATGCGCCGGTATTCCAGGTTGTGGCGATCGCGCACGATCAGCGCCTGCGCCACGCCGTCCCCCAACGAGCCAATGCCGATCTGTAGCGTACCGCCGTCCGGGACCATGGCGCTTGCCCACAGGGCAATCGCGTAGTCCTGCAAGTCGACCTTCATGTTCGGCGGGGCGAACAGGTCGTGCGTACTTGCCGGGTCATCGATCAGGATATCGAACAGGTCGGCGGACACTTCGGCGTCGTTGGGCATGAACGGCATCTTGCGATTGATGACGCCGATGGCGATGGTGCCCTGCCCGGGCAGGTTGCGGTACAGAGTCAGCAGGTCGACGGTCACGTCGGGATTGCTGGACAGCGAGTAGCGGCGCTCCGGACCCGATTCGTCCACCGCGATTGCCTGCGCCAGCACGTTCACACCGTGCACGAACATATCGCGGGCAACGTGCGAATAGTTGGAATAGATGTAGTGCTGTTGCGCGACCGGGTTGCCAAGGTAATCGCCGGTCTTCATGAAAAACTCATAGACCTCGATATTTGGCGGCAGGCAGCCGTGACGCGAATCCCTTGCATAGTCAAGATCGGGATAGTCGCCGAACACGCGCTCCACAAAGGGTCCCAGGAATCGTTGCTCCAGATCGCTGTGCCCGCGCGGTTTTTCAAAGGACAGCGCCGTCAGGATTTTCAGATGAAGCGCCGGTGTTTCCTTTACCCGCCGGTAAAGCGCGTTGACGAAGGGATTGGGCTTGCCGATGCCGAGTGGAATCGCCAGCACAATTCGATTTCCGACGTGGGCAATCAACGCGTCAATCGCGGTCTCGATGGATGAAAAACAGTCTGGACGGTCCATGGGAAATGACTTTCATGTCTCTCGGGGGATGAAAATATTGTATCGGCCGGACATGAACCTGCTTTGACCTGCCGCAATTTCCTTCAACGACATGGCCCCCGGCGTGTATGACGGGAAGCACTTGAACTTCCCCGGCGCGAGGCAAAACTCCAGCACCGGCGAGGCTTCTGGCGGCAAAAGGCGCCAGGAGCCGCGCCAATGCTTGAGTTTCAATTTCGGGAACTTCTATTGATGTGGCGACTAGATAGGGTAAGAAGTTGCCCTTTCCCCGCGAAGGCGGGGACCCAAGTTTTATTCTTTCGCCCCACGAAACTTGGACCCCCGCCTTCGCGGGGGGCGGGAAAAATATTCAACATGTTTAATCGCCAGATCAATAATAACCTCCGTTCGCACTGAGCCTGTCGAAGTACATAGGGGCTAAGTTGTTGAATCAGCGTGGCCCGTTCAACCCTTCGACAGGCGAACGGGAATAGGTTTCGAGAAGCTCCCTTTCGAGTGGATCACCTTTCCATGCGCGAATCGCCACGTACGGTTACACACGTTGGCCGTGGCTTCGGTAAAGTCTCAAGGTATCAGTCTGACCGGGGCGCCACCATGTTCAAGCTCGTCGCAGTTTTCCTTCCGCCTCTGCTGCTGTTCCTACTGCTGTCGATCTTTCCGGCGCTGACTGTGAAGGCCGCGGATTTCGAACTTGTCACCATCGCTGACGGCGTCCATGCGCTCATTCGCAGCGAACCGGCCGGCCTCACCTTTGTGTCGAACACGGTTTTCATCGTCAATGACAACGACGTGGTGGTGGTCGATACCGGCGTCGGCCCGGCGACGGCACGCGCAGCGATAGGCGCGCTGAAAAAGCTGACGCCCAAACCCGTACGTTACGTGATCAATACCCATTGGCACGATGACCACATGATGGGGAATGCCAGCTATCGAGAAGCCTATCCGGGCGTCGAGTTCATCGGCCACGCCAACACCGCCGACGCGATGATGTCCGAAGGTGTGGCCAACCGCAAGGAGTTGCTCGAGCAGGGCCCCGCCTTTGCGCGGGAAATCGCCGAGGCCCTGGCGAAGCAGGTAAACCTTGCCGGCGCGCCGATTACCCGCGACGAGCGGCTGGCCTACGCCAGCGATCTGGTCTGGGCTGATCGCTATTTTGCCGAGGCGCCGCGCTTCCAGCTGACTGCGCCGACGATGACGTTCGCGGATCAACTGACGCTGCTGCGCGGCAATCGCGTCATCAGCATCCGCTATCTGGGCCGCGCGCATACGGCGGCGGACATCGTCGTCCATCTGCCTGCCGACAATATCGTCATCGCCGGCGATCTGGTGGTGTGGCCGGTACCCCTGTTCGGCACCACGTCATTCCCCGTCGATTACATCACCACCTTGGAGAAATTGCTGGCGTTGAAACCCGCCGTGCTGGTGCCCGGGCACGGGCCGGTCATGCGTGATGATGCCTTTGCCAGGCAAATGCTGGCGCTGTTGAAATCGATCGAATCGCAGACTCGCGCCGCGGTCGCGCGCGGCGAAGATGCGGGCCAGGTTCGCAAAAGCGTCAATCTGGCGCCGTTCCGTGATGCGTTTGCCCGAGGCAACGCGATGTGGCGCCTGATGTTTGACAGCTACGTCGCGGGACCCGGCGTCGATCGCGCCTACCGGCAACTTTCCGGAAAGCTGTAGCTCCCAAGGTGGTGCCGGATTGGGGCCGTTCGAGCGACATGCTCGCGATGATGCCTCGATCAGTCCGGGTTTTCAGTCGCCGGCGAATTCGCAGATCGCGAAGGTGCGGTAGCCGCGGGCCTCAAGGCGCTTTCGTCCCCCCAGGTCAGGAAGGTCGATCACAAACAGGCAATCCTCGATTTGGCCACCGACTTTTTCAATGAGCGAGGCCGCGGCCAGCGCCGTGCCGCCGGTGGCGATCAGGTCGTCGACCAGCAACACGCGTTGTCCCGGCGCGATGGCGTCACTGTGCAACTCGACGCGGTCGCTTCCGTACTCCAACTGGTAGTCGACGCCAACTTTCCTGGCCGGCAATTTGCCCGGTTTCCTGACCGGCACGAATCCCACGCCAAGGCGGAGCGCCAGTGCCGCCCCGACGATAAAGCCGCGCGATTCGATGCCGGCAACCACGTCGAGCGATATGCCCTGGCAGCGGGCGGCCAACGCGTCGATCGTCAGGCGAAAGCCGTCCGCATCCTTCAGCAGCGTCGTGATATCGCGAAACTGGATTCCCGGTTCGGGAAAGTCGGCGACGGTGCGGACAAGCGATTTTATTTTTCCGGCGTTCATGTTGGCATTATTGCCCATCTTGACAGGCAGCCTGGCCGGGCTTTGCCGATAAAAGGCAAGTACACTGACTGGCGGACGGCGCGGTGGCTCGCGGCGTGCGATTGAGGTTTCTTCCCTGCTGTGCAATGCGAAAAATCGTATCGTCATGATCTGGCTCACCACGTATGCAATGACCGGTGCACTGGTCGGATTTCTCGCTGGCCTGCTCGGCATCGGCGGTGGCATGACGCTGGTGCCGATTCTGGCCGCGCTGTTCACCGCCCAGGCCCTGACGGCGGATCACAATGTGCACATGGCGCTCGCTACCGCGATGGCGTCCGCGGCCTTTACCTCGAGCGCCAGCGTTCGCGAGCACCATCGCCACGGCGCCGTCGACTGGTCGGTGGTAAAACGCATGGCGCCGGGAATGATGAGTGGTTCGCTGCTCTCGACGTTTGCGTCCGGCTGGATTTCGCAACGATCACTTGCCATCTCCTTTGCCGTGATCGTCTTTGTGGCCGCGATGCAGATGTTGCTCGGCAAAAAACCGCATGCTTCGCGCACCTTGCCTGGTGGCGGCGTGCTGTTCGCCATCGGCCTGGTCATCGGCGTGCTGTCCGGCCTGGTGTCGGCAGGAGGCACCTTTCTCGTCATGCCGGTCATGCTTTACTGCGGGATCGCCATGCACACCGCGATCGGTACCGGCGCCGCCATCGGCATTCCGGTAACTCTCATCGGCACGCTTGGTTACATCGCCGCCGGCTGGCGTGCGGACGACCTGCCGGAATATCACCTCGGTTTCGTGTTCCTGCCTGCCCTGGTGGCCTTGGTGGCCGGCAGCATCATCACCGCGCCGATGGGCGCGCGCATGGCGCATCGATTGCCGGTCACGACGCTGAAACGCATATTTGCAGTACTCATGTTCCTGCTGGCAACGAAAATGGTCGTTTCGTATTGGTAGCGGAAATCGACATCAGGCTAGAATCCAGCCATGCTCCCCGTCCGTATCTAGCGGGGTCGAACAACAACAAGGCCAGCACCCCTTGAAAAACATCCTCGTCCTGTTTGATGCCGACTGGGACCGGCGGCAACTGCACAAGGCGGCTGCCTCCCGCGGTTCGGGAGGGTACCGATTCTTCCATGAAGGCTTTGATCTATTCAGCTTCCCGGCCAATGCACGGCTGCTGACCTTCGACATTTTCAGATTCGTCGACCGCCTGGAACGAAAATACCGGCCGCTGCCGTTGCACGGCATTACTTCCAGCAATGAGCAATTTGGCGCATTGGTCGCGGCGCTGCTCGCTGAACGCATGGGCCTGGCCGGCGCCGATCCAAAGGCGATCATCGCCGCCCAGCACAAGTACGTTGCGCGGCGCATCCTGCAGCAGGCACTGCCGGAAGCCAATGTGGCGTTCCACCCATTTCCCTACACTTTCAAAACGGCCGCAGAGATTCCTCTCAGGTTTCCGTACTTCGTCAAACCGGTCAAGGCAGCCTATTCGGTGCTGGCGCGCCGCGTGGACAATTTCGCGGACCTCCAGCGGCACATGACTTTTCACCCCTGGGAAAAATACATCATCAAGCGGCTGGTGCGCCCGTTCAACGACGTGGTTCGCAAGCTGACCGACTTTGCCGTCGACGCGCATTGGATGCTTGCCGAAGAGCTGATTGACGGCGACCAGGTCAACGTCGACGGCGTGGTCATCAATGGCGAGATCCATGTCCTGGGCATCGTCGATGCGGTCATGTATCCGGGTACCGATCAGTTCCTGCGTTTCGAATACCCGAGCAGGCTTCCCCGGGATCACGCCGACCGGGCATGCGCGACGGCGCGCAAAATCATCGCTGCGCTCGGCCTCGACCATGGTTTGTTCAATGTTGAACTGCGTGTCTGCCGGAACAGCGGCGAGTGCCGGATGATCGAGGTGAACCCGCGCATGGCCGCGCAGTTCTCGGACCTCTATGAAAAAGTCGACGGCATCAACCTGCACGAGGTTGCCCTGAAGATCGCCACAGGAGCCACGCCGGACCTGACGCCCGGGCGTGGAAAATACCAGGTCGCGACCAGTTTTGTTTTCCGCAAGTTCGACGGCACGCCATTGGCTAATCCGCCCACGCACGAAAAACTCCGCTGGCTGCACGAGTTCGATCCGGATGCGTTCATGGCGCTGTTCACCAAATCCGGCGGCGGCTTGAAGCGGGAAATGAAATGGCTGGGCAGCCATCGCTATGCGACGCTGAACATGGGCGGCCATTCGGACGAACACCTGCTGGGCAAATTTCATACGGTGCGGAAGACACTTGGATTTGAGACCGGCTGACGACTCCGCCTGCGCGCTGCGGTAATGCCCCCCCGTGCCACGTAGATTGCTGGTTCCACCGGTTGGCGGAATGAGGTGAGACCGGTCCAATTTAGCTTCGCGCCAGGTCCAATCGCTCGTCCTGAAAGGGCCTCTCAGGTAAAATCGGCGTTTTCGTCCGACCAGTCCGCTCAACACGCTCACCACGGACTTCCCCGGCCGAGCCACCCGCAAAAGACACCATGAACCTCACTACCGTCAACGGCATCCGCCAGGCATTTATCGATTTCTTTGTCTCGAAAGGACACACCCACGTTGCCTCCAGTTCGCTGGTGCCGGGCGACGACCCAACGCTCCTGTTCACCAACGCCGGCATGAACCAGTTCAAGGACTGCTTTCTTGGCAAGGAGAAGCGCGCCTACGTGCGTGCCGTTACTTCGCAGCGTTGCGTGCGCGCCGGCGGCAAGCACAACGATCTGGAAAACGTCGGCTACACGGCGCGCCATCACACCTTTTTCGAAATGCTCGGCAACTTCAGCTTTGGCGACTACTTCAAGCGTGACGCCATCCGCTATGCCTGGGAATTGCTCACGGTGGATTACGGCTTGCCCGCAGAGAAGCTGCTGGTGACCGTCTACGCCGACGACGACGAGGCGTACGACATCTGGGCACGGGAAATCGGCGTGCCGGCCGAGCGTATCGTGCGCATCGGCGACAACAAGGGCGGCAAGTATGCCTCCGACAATTTCTGGATGATGGGCGATACCGGTCCCTGCGGCCCCTGCAGCGAGATTTTCTATGACCATGGCCCGCATATTCCCGGCGGTCCGCCCGGGTCGGCCGACGAGGACGGCGACCGTTACATCGAGATCTGGAACCTGGTCTTCATGCAGTTCAATCGCGAAGTCGCCGACGGACCGATGATTCCGCTGCCCAAGCCGTCGGTCGATACCGGCATGGGCCTCGAACGCCTGTCGGCGGTATTGCAGCATGTGCATGCCAATTATGAAATCGACCTGTTCCAGGCGCTGATCAAAGCGGCCGCGCGGGAAACCGGCGTGCAGGACCTGACGCTGCCGAGCTTGCGGGTGATCGCCGACCACATCCGCGCCTGTGCGTTCCTGGTGTGTGACGGCGTGATTCCGGAAAACGCCGGCCGTGGCTACGTGCTGCGGCGCATTGCCCGCCGTGCGATGCGCCATGGCTACAAGCTTGGGCATAAGCGGCCGTTCTTTTTCAAGCTGGTCAATGATCTTGCCTTGGTGATGGGCGACGCTTTTCCGGAAATTGCCCAGTCAAAGGACCGCGTCATGGCGGTATTGAAACAGGAGGAGGAACGATTCGGTGAAACGCTTGAGAAAGGGATGGATATTCTTGAGGCGGCGTTGAGGGCCGATTCCGGACGCCTCGATGGCGAAACCGCATTCAAGCTTTCCGATACCTACGGATTCCCGATCGACCTGACCGCGGACATCGGTCGCGAACGCGGTTTTGAGGTCGATATGGCGGGTTTCGACAAGGCCATGGCCGAGCAGCAGGAACGATCGCGCGCCGGGTCCCGGTTCAAGGCGGGCGCGGCACTGGAATTCAACGGGGCCAAGACGCAGTTTCGCGGCTACGATACGCTGTCGGAAGAGGGCCGCGTGGTCGCGTTGTATCGCGGCGGCTCGCCGGTTGATCGGCTCGGCACCGGAGAAGACGGCATCGTCGTTCTCGACAAGACGCCGTTTTACGCCGAATCGGGCGGACAGGTCGGCGATAGCGGCGAGTTGACCAGGGGCGGGACCTGCCTCACGTTATTCGCGGTGCAGGACACGCAGAAGATCCAGGCGGACGTGTTTGGCCACTACGGTTCCGTGACCACGGGCGAACTGGCGGTCGGCGATACCCTCGCGGCGCAAGTCGATACGCACAAACGCCAGCGTACGATGCGCCACCACTCGGTGACGCACCTCATGCACAAGGCGTTGCACGAGGTGCTTGGCGCGCATGTGCAGCAGAAGGGCTCGCTGGTTGACGCCGACAAGACGCGCTTTGATTTCGCGCACAACGCACCCTTGTCATCTGCGGAAATCGCCGACGTGGAGCGCATCGTCAATGCGGAAATCCTGAAGAATGAGGCGACCCTGGCGCGAGTGATGTCGATTGACGATGCGCAAAAGACGGGCGCGACGATGCTGTTTGGCGAGAAATATGGCGATGTCGTGCGGGTGCTCGATATCGGCTCGTCGCGTGAATTCTGCGGCGGTACGCACGTGGCGCGTACCGGCGACATCGGTTTTTTCAAGGTCGTCGGCGAAAGCGGCGTTGCCGCCGGTGTGCGGCGCATCGAAGCGGTTGCCGGATCGGTCGCCTTCGACGTCGTCCGCAACATGGAAACGCAGCTTTCGCATGCGGCGGCGCTGTTGAAGGCCCAGCCCCAGGACATCGAGGCCAAAATCCAGCAGATGCTGGATAACGTCAAGTCACTCGACAAGCAACTGGCGCAGTTCAAGTCGAAGCTCGCTGCCTCGCAGGGTGACGATCTTGCCGGCCAGGCCACCGTCGTCAAGGGTATCAAGGTGCTCGCCGCCAGACTCGATGGCGCCGACGCCAGGGCACTTCGCGAGACCATGGACCAATTGAAAAACAAGCTCGGCTCCGGCGTCATCGTGCTGGCGGTCGCGGACGGCGACAAAGTGAGCCTGGCCGCCGGCGTGACCAATGACCTCACGGGAAGATTCAAGGCGGGGGAACTGGTCAACCATGTCGCGCAACAAGTCGGCGGCAAGGGCGGCGGCAAGCCGGACATGGCGATGGCAGGGGGTACCAATGCCGCCGCGCTGCCGGCGGCGCTGGCCAGCGTCAAAGACTGGGTGGCCGGCAAATAAGGGTCAAGGGTCCGCATGTTCGAGATTTTCAAACACTGCCCGCGTTGCGCCACCGAACTGGTTGACCGCGATATCGTGGATGATGGCGGCACGCATTCGCGGCGCGCTTGCCCGAATGATGCCTGCGGCTTTGTGCAGTGGCAAAACCCCACGCCGGCAGTGGGCGCGCTGGTCGAACACGACGGCAGCATCGTCCTGGCGCGCGGCGCGGGCTGGCCAGAAGGCGCCTTTGCGCTGGTCACGGGTTACCTGGAAAAGAACGAGGATCCCAAACGCGGCGTCGCGCGCGAGGTCAAGGAAGAACTTAACCTCGATGTCGTCGAGACCAACCTGATCGGCAATTACATTTTTGAACGCAAGAACGAAATCATGCTTTGCTACCACGTGGTGGCGACCGGTGAAATCCGCATGAGCGCGGAGCTGATCGATTACCGCCGCTACCAGCCGCACGAATTGCGCCCCTGGCCGCGCGCCACCGGATTTGCCGTCGCCGACTGGATGAAGTCCCGCGGGCTGGAAGTCAAGTTCATCGATCTGCCGCCCATCAATATTGTTGCCGCGCCTGACCGGAAAGGCTGACATGGATGCGAAAAGGGTAATGCCGGAAACGGTCGCCGCGCAGGCGCTTGGCTGGGTCGACGAGTCGACCCGGGCAATCTCGCCGCCCATTCACACCGCGACCACGTTCGTGCGGGACACGGACAACCAGTATCGTAGCGGTCGCGTCTATGCCCGCGACCACAACCCTGCCTTTGACCAGGTCGAGGCGGTGCTCTGTGCACTGGAAAAAGGCTCGCATGCGGCTTTGTTTGCCTCCGGCATGGCGGCAGCCACGGCGGTATTCATGGCGCTCAAGCCGGGCAATCATGTGATCGCGCCGAAGGTCATGCGCAAAGAGCGCTTTCGACGTGATTCACGCGCTGCGTGAAGAGCACGATGAATCAGCCGAAACGATCAGCAGCCAGCTCCCCACGGATCTACGGGAGCGAGCCCAGCTGTTTTCCGCAGACTGGTACGTGCAGGGCGTAGACGCTGACAAGGTGCTGTTTGCGATCGAAGTGCTGGCGAAGATTTTGGCCAAGCATCGGGCCGTCGCCGGAGGCATGCTCGCTGCGCTGGACAAGATGGCCGAGCAGAAATCTTCCGATGAAACCAAACGCAGGGTGGCAACCGCGTACGCGGACATCATCGGCGTCTTGCGCGATGGCAGCGATCCCGCCGGCGTCGTTCCCAACGATGAGTGGATCCGTCTCAGCGGTGAGGTCGCGCTGATGAAGCACGAGGTGACGCTGGAGCAATACATGCGCTTCGACTCGGACCGCAGCAAACATTCGGGAGCGACGGGAAGAATTGCCGCCAGTCGAGTTTCCTGGTGTGAAGCGCGCGCGTTTGCCGCGTGGGCTGGGTATCGCTTGCCGACTCGCGAGGAGTGGATCCAAGCCTGCGGTGAAAACGCGTCGAATCACGGCTGGTTTCCGAATGAAAAAGGCGAAACGAGCCCAGTGTCAGCAGTAGGCCGGCTACCGCCGAACAATCGAGGATTTTACGACATGTTCGGCAATGCTGCGGAGTGGATCCAAGATCGGGGCAAAGACGGCGGACGTTTCAACATGGGTGGCAACGTATCGAAGAGGCCCGACAGCTGCGCATCGATCACTGAGGACCGCTCCGTGACCACATACACAGGCACGGGCATTAGGCTCGTCCGAGACCTATCAGGAGCCAAACGATGACAGCGTTCGCCAAGCACATCGCGAGTCTCCTCGTATGGTTGTTCACGGGTTGCCTCATCGTGCACGCACACGGCTGTTCGGGCGGCTGCACCGATGC